>DATITY010000258.1:0-1715 GCA_035467235.1 Draconibacterium sp.
CTCCGCTTTTCGCCCGATGAAAAACTGTTATGGAGTTACATGAGCAGCCAGCCAAAACCTGAAATGCCAAAAGGTGAAGCAACATTGGGAATGCCGGAAATAGGTTCATCGCAGGGAAACACAGGTAAAGTAGTTTGGGTGAAAAACGATTCAATCCTCAGACCTGTGACCGTTGAAACCGGGTTGGATGATGATATTAACATTGAAATTACAGCCGGATTAAATCAGGGTGACGAAGTTATTTTAAGCATGGAAGAGCAGACAGTTGCAGTTGAGAAAACAGCGGCGACTGGAAATCCTTTTATGCCGCGTCCACCGGGTGCTGCAAGGCGCTAAACAAAAATGTTTGATTACGTGAGTTAAAAATCAGAAAAATGAACAAAGCAATTATAAAAGTCAGTGAATTAAAGAAGGATTACCAAATTGGCGAGGTAACCGTTCATGCCCTGAGAAAAGTAGATATGGAAATCAATGAGGGTGAATTTGTTGCCATCATGGGAGCCAGCGGATCGGGAAAATCGACCATGCTGAATATCCTTGGCTGTCTAGATAAACCCACAAGTGGCGAATACTTACTCGACGGGGTGAACATGGCCAAAATGAATAAAAATCAGTTAGCTGGTTTAAGAAATCTCAAACTTGGATTTATCTTTCAGTCGTACAACCTTTTACCCCGTACCACAGCACTTGAAAATGTGGAACTGCCTTTGTTTTACAACTCAAAAATAAAAGCCCGGGAAAGAAGAGAAAAGGCGATGTACGCGCTGGAACAGGTAGGGTTACTTGATCGTCTGCATCACATGCCTAATCAGTTGTCGGGCGGACAGCAGCAACGTGTTGCCATCGCACGTTCACTGGTAAATGATCCTGTGGTAATTCTTGCCGATGAAGCAACCGGAAATTTAGATACACGCACTTCTTACGAAATTATGGAACTCTTTCAGAAATTAAATGAAAACGGAAAGACCATTGTTTTTGTAACCCATGAAGCTGATATTGCACGTTTTATGACCCGAAACATTATTTTCAGGGACGGTCGTATTCAGAAAGAATCGCTTGTCGCCAACCGGTTTAATGCCACCGAATTGATTAACGCATTGCCGGTTGAAGTTGAAATAGAATCTTAAGAAATCAGAAAAAATGAACTATAAAAATCTTACAAAAATTGCAACCAACGCCCTGAAAAGAAATAAATTCAGGTCGATTCTCACCATGCTGGGAATTATTATTGGCGTTGGTTCGGTTATCGGAATGCTTTCGATTGGACAGGGTTCGAAAAAAAGCATCCAGGACCAGATTTCAAGTATGGGTTCGAACATGATTTTTGTGATGCCAGGTTCGCAGCAGCGGGGCGGTGTGATGATGGGAAATTCGAATGCAAAAACACTGACACTTTCTGATGTGGAAAAACTGAAAAAAGAAACCACCAACCTGTCGGCCATTTCACCGCAGGTTAGCAGCAGCGGGCAGGCAGTGAACGGTAACAAAAACTGGCCAACCAACATTACCGGTGTAAATACAGAGTACCTTTCGATTCGGAAATATGAACTGAAAGACGGCCGCATTTTTACCGACAAAGAGATTAAAAGTTTGGCAAAAGTGTGTATTGTAGGTCAGACAGTTGTCGAAAATTTATTTGGAAATGTTGTGGATCCTGTCGGACAAACCGTCCGTTTTTCGGGCATTCCGCTTAAAATTATCGGGGTACTGAAAGA
>DATITY010000259.1:0-7576 GCA_035467235.1 Draconibacterium sp.
ATATCTTGCGCCAGACCAAAGCGGGAGGTAATTATCGGGATTAAAATGCTCCCATGCCGAAAACTGCCCCTTAAAACTCAGGGAATCCTGCGCAAAACAGTTCGCCGACCATATTATAAATAGAATATGACAGCTTAATAAAAGGCTATATTTTTTTCTATTATTCATGAGGCGAAATTCCGTAAGCCACAAAATTTGCAAACTCCATGATTAAATCCTGCGGCTTGTCGTATAATTTATTCAACTCTTCATCCTTGAGCAAATCAACAAGTTTGAATGTGGCACGTAGAAAAAATTCGGGTTTAAAATCTTTGCGAAAAAAGCCTTTTCCCTGCGCCAGTGTCCAGTCCTGCAATAATTCATTCCATGTTTCTTTTGTCCTTTCTTCCACAAAAGTTTTTAATTCAGGTTCGGTTCCCATATAAAAATCTTCCAGAAATTCCTTACTGATATTGTTGGTACCTTCGGCTTTCAATAAAATTATGCCTTTAATCTTCTCCTTTGCCGGTATATCTGCTTCCATCAGATTTCTGAATTTTAACCGTCCTTCGTCAATTTCGTTGTTAAAAACGGTTTTTGCAAGCTCAATTTTGTTTGGAAAGAACCGGTAATAAGTCATTTTACTAACCCCGGCCTTTTTGCAGATTTCCTCAATCGAAACTCTTTTGAACCCGTGTTTCCAGAATAATTCGCGAGCTGTTTTTAGAATATCCTGATATTTTGGATTGATTATATCCTGCGGCATTATACTTTTTTTGTTCAAATATACGATATTTATATATTATTACAAATATCGTATATTAAAATTTGTTTAGTTTTTGATTTTTTTCTACTGATATTACAACTTTTCGAACTTTTCCTGTGTCCATAATTTAATTCATCTTACAATTCAGCAACATTGGTAACCAGACTAATTTTGCTTAACAGTTTTATATGGATTTTTGGTTTGATATGGATTTCACTGCATAAGAAAACAGTGATAAAGGATTCAGAATTGAGTTATAATATATCGTTTTATTTCTTTTGCATCAAATGTTTTATCTTTACCAATCTAACAAAAAAGAAATGACGAATAATAGTGAATCCGCTGTTAACAATGCTTTTCAACAGCAGAAAAGCATTAACCTATCTTTAAAAAAGAATCAGCATTTCATATAAACATGTACAACGATGAAGCCAAAATATACGATAAAACAGCTTATTGAAGAACTTGAAAAATTCCCACCCAATATGCCTGTTATCACAAATGGATATGAAGGCGAGTATGAAAATATTATGCCACCAAATATAATTAAGGTGAAATTCGTTCCTGACGAACCTTATTATAATGGACAATTTCAACAAACCGTTGAAACTGATAAAAATGCTTTTGAAGCAGTGGTAATTTCACGTGAATTTAGACCTTATAATCTTTAAGAATAAGCAAATGAGAAACCAACCGCTGGCAGAACGGCTTCGCCCCAAGACACTCGATGATTTTATCGGGCAGGAACACCTTGTGGGTAAAAACGCTGTGTTACGCAAATTGATTGAATCGGGGAATATTTCGTCGATTATTTTATGGGGACCGCCTGGTGTTGGAAAAACCACATTGGCAAAAATCATTGCGAACACTTTAAACCGGCCGTTTCATGTTTTAAGCGCGATTAACTCAGGTGTAAAAGATATCCGCGATGTAATTGATAAAGCAAAAAAACAGCAGTTTTTCAATAAACCCAATCCAATCCTTTTTATCGACGAAATACACAGATTCAGCAAATCGCAGCAGGATTCGCTGCTTGGAGCGGTTGAAGACGGCACAATTACTTTGATTGGAGCTACTACCGAAAACCCATCGTTCGAGGTCATCTCCCCTCTCCTTTCGCGCTGCCAGGTTTATATTCTTGAACCGCTCGATAAAACCGGTTTGTTAAAACTTATCGATACAGCACTAACCAAAGATATCGAACTAAAAAACAGAAAAATAACTGTTTCAGAAGACCAGGCAATGTTACGCTTTTCGGGAGGAGACGCAAGAAAGTTGTTAAATGTGCTGGAGTTGGTGGTCCAGGCCGATGAAGATAAAGATGTTGAAATTACCGATAAAAAGGTGCTTGACCGTTTGCAGAAAAACCTCGCGCTTTACGATAAGCAGGGTGAAATGCATTACGATATTATTTCGGCTTTTATCAAAAGTATTCGTGGCAGCGACCCTGATGCCGCTGTTTACTGGCTGGCACGAATGATTGAAGGCGGCGAAGATGTAAAATTTATTGCCCGTCGTTTGCTGATTCTGGCTGCTGAAGATGTTGGTTTAGCCAATCCAAATGCCTTGTTACTGGCGCAAAGTACATTTGACGCAGTGCATAAAATCGGTATGCCCGAAGCGCGGATTATTCTTTCGGAATGTACAATTTACCTGGCTACTTCACCAAAAAGTAATTCGGCCTATGAAGCCATAGATGCAGCGATTTCGCTAGTGAAACAAACCGGAGATTTGCCGGTTCCGTTACATATTCGCAATGCGCCTACAAAATTGATGAAGGAAATTGGTTACGGAAAAGATTATAAATACGCCCACAGTTTTGAAGGCAATTTTGTTGAGCAGGATTTTCTTCCCAAAAAAATCAAAAAGGAAAGGCTGTATCGCCCACAGAACAACCAGTTGGAAATCAAGATTCTGGAACGACTGAAACGCTGGTGGGGAGAGCGGTTTTAATCGGGCAAAAGCGGACAAAGGCAGTAAACAGAAGACAGTAAGCAGTTCACAGTAGGCAGTAGGCAGTAAGTTGTAGGAAATGCCTGCCCGAATGAACTCGTTAGGCGGGCATGAATGAAAAATACAGGTAAATATTCCATGTAAAGCTGTAAAGATTTAATACGCTATCAAAAATATTTGAATGTACATTGCTAACACCATTTAGCAACCGAAAAAAGATTGGTACTAATGGGATACTGAATCATTTAAAACTTTCAAATTATGAAGAACAATAACAAATTCACACGAAGAAAATTTCTGGCAACTACTGCTACTGCAGCCGCCGGATTTACCATTGTTCCTTCGAACACAATTGCCGGACTTGGTTATAAAGCACCAAGCGATAAACTGAATATTGCCGGGGTTGGAATCGGTGGAATGGGAAGGGGAAACCTTAGAAATATGAAATCGGAAAATATTGTGGCCTTGTGCGATGTTGACTGGGATCATTCTAAAAAATGTTTCGATGATTTTCCTAAAGCACAGAAATTCTGGGACTGGAGAAAAATGTATGACGAAATCGGTAATTCAATCGATGCAGTATTGGTTGCAACTGCCGACCATTCGCATGGGATTGTAGCTGCACATGCCATGACATTGGGCAAACATGTTTATGTTCAGAAACCTTTGACCCACACGGTTTACGAATCGAGATTGTTAACAAGACTTGCAGAAAAACATAAAGTTGCAACTTCAATGGGTAACCAGGGATCTTCTGCAGAAGGTGTTCGCCTAATACAGGAATGGCTTTGGAATAATGAAATCGGCGAAGTAACAAAAGTGGAAGCGTTTACGGACCGTCCGCTTTGGCCGCAGGGACTTGCCCGTCCGGCAGAAGGAATGCCGGTTCCTGAAACCATGAACTGGGATTTGTTTATTGGGCCTGCAAAATTCCGTCCATACCATAGAATGTACACACCCTGGAATTTCCGTGGATGGTGGGATTTTGGAACCGGTGCGCTGGGAGATATGGCCTGCCACATTTTGCACCCTGTTTTTATGGGACTGAAATTAGGATATCCAACCCGGGTTCAGGGAAGTTCAACCGATGTAATGACCGATTCGGCTCCAAACACAGAGCTTGTTAGAATGGTTTTCCCTGCACGACCTGACCATAAAGATTCGAAAATTAAATTTCCTGAAGTCGAGGTAACCTGGATGGATGGCGGCATTCAGCCCATGAAACCCATTGGCTGGCCCGAAGGAAAATCGATGAACGATGATGGAGGTGGTGTTATCTTCCACGGAACAAAAGACAAAATCATTTGCGGATGTTACGGAGTCAGACCGTGGCTACTTTCGGGACGTGAACCAAAAGTAGAAAAAACCATACCACGCATCAAAGGAAGCCACGAAGAAGATTGGATACGCGCCTGCAAGGAATCGCCTGAAAACCGCGTAGAAACCGCTTCTCCGTTCGCACAGGCAGGTCCGTTTAACGAAATGGTGGTGATGGGAGTACTTGCTGTTCGTTTACAGGGATTGGAAAAAGAATTGTTATGGGATGGTCCTAAAATGGAATTCACCAATATTCGCGACAGAGAAGAGTTGAAATTCTGTTTGGATACCGGATTGAAGATTGTGGATGGTCACCCAAGTTTTAACCGTAAATATACCGAACCGGTGAATGCAAGGGAATTTGCAGCCGATTTAATTAAGCACAACTACAGAGAGGGTTGGTCGCTGCCGGCGATGCCCTGATTTGAAATATTCAGCAGGTGAACTGCAAGTCACCTGCTGAACAAACAGGTTACCAACAAAAAAGCCGGACTTTTCAGCCCGGCTTTTATTATCTAAAAGAATAATTTACTCTTCTTTCTTTTCTTCGGTAGCAGTGTCTTCAGTTGGTTCTTCCATTGCTGTTTCAGTTTCGGCAACAGGTGCTTCAACAACTTCTTCAACAACTTCAGCATCTTCAACAACTTTAACTTCTTTTTTTACTGCGGCTGGTTTTGCCTTTTCCGGTGCTTTTGCTTTCACAGGCGCTGCAACTTCATCCTTTTTACCTGTTCCACGACGTGAGCGGCGTTTTTTGGATTTTGCTGCGTCGTCTTTTGCTGCGAGCATCGCTTCGTTATAATCAACCAACTCCATGATACACATTTCGGCGTTATCTCCCAACCGGTTTCCGGTTTTCAGAATGCGCGTGTAACCACCGGGGCGGTCGGCTATTTTGGCAGATATTTCGCGGAATAACTCAGAAACCGCATCTTTATCCTGTAAATAGCTGAATACTACCCTGCGCGAATGTGTTGTGTCGCTTTTTGCTTTTGTCATTAACGGTTCAACGTACATGCGTAAAGCTTTTGCCTTGGCAAGTGTGGTAGAAATTCTCTTGTGTACAATAAGAGAACTTGCCATGTTTGCCAACATCGCTTTCCGGTGTGCGCTTTTCCGTCCTAAATGATTTACTTTTTTATTATGTCTCATTGCTTCTTACTCCTTGTCCAATTTATACTTCGAAATATCCATTCCAAAATTTAACCCCATATTATCCAAAAGGTCGTCCAACTCGGTAAGTGATTTCTTACCGAAGTTTCTGAATTTCAACAGGTCGTTGCGGTTATATGTTACCAAATCACCCAATGTATCCACATCGGCCGCTTTTAAACAATTCAATGCACGAACTGATAAATCCATATCGACCAGTTTGGTTTTCAGGAGTTGACGCATGTGAAGTACTTCCTCGTCGAATTCTTCATTTGCAAATTTCTCGTCAGAATCAAGTGTTATTTTTTCGTCAGAGAAAAGCATGAAATGATAAATCAGAATTTTGGCAGCCTCTTTCAATGCTTCTTTTGGTTGAATTGAACCATCGGTATTAATATCCAGTACTAATTTTTCGTAGTCGGTTTTTTGCTCAACACGATAATTTTCCACGGAATATTTAACTGATTTAATAGGAGTGAAAATTGAGTCGATTGCAATTACACCAAATTCTGCCTCAGCAGGTTTGTTTTCACCGGAAGGAACGTAACCACGTCCTTTGTTGACAGTAATTTCCATGTGGATTTTCACGTCGGGCTCCATTCTGCAAATTACCAGTTTTGGGTTTAACACCCTGAAACCGGTCATAAATTTGTTAATGTCGCCGGCAGTAAATTCTTCCTGTCCGGTAATCGTTACTGATACTTTTTCACTGTCAAAGTCGTCAACCTCTTTTTTAAACCGAATCTGTTTCAGATTAAGGATAATATCGGTTACATCTTCAATAACACCTTTAATCGTAGAAAATTCATGGTCAACACCTTCAATTTTAACGGTAGTAATTGCATACCCTTCGAGTGATGATAGCAGGATTCGACGTAAAGCGTTACCGATTGTTATCCCGTAACCGGGCTCCAGCGGGCGAAACTCGAATTTTCCGAATTTATCATCGGATTCTAACATAATCACCTTGTCAGGCTTTTGGAATGCTAATATTGCCATAATGACCTTATAAATTTATTATTTTGAATACAACTCTACGATTAGTTGCTCTTTGATATTTTCAGGTATTTCATCGCGTTCAGGGCGATTCAGGAATTTTCCGGCCATCTGATCGTTGGCCCATTCCAGCCACTCGTAACGAGTACTCCGGCGCGAATGCAATGAGTCAGTAATTTCTTCCATCGCTTTTGATTTTTCCCTAACGCCGATAACGTCACCGGGTTTAACCAAGTACGAAGGAATATTCACAACGTTTCCGTTTACTACAATATGTTTGTGCGAAACAAACTGACGGGCAGCAGCCCGTGTTTTAGCAATACCCAGACGGAAGACAACATTGTCGAGCCTCGATTCGAGGAGCTGCAACAATACTTCACCTGTTACCCCTTTCGAAGCCTGTGCTTTGTGGAACAGGCCACGGAACTGACGTTCAAGGATTCCGTAGGTATATTTTGCTTTTTGTTTTTCTCTTAACTGTAACCCGTATTCCGATTTTTTCCTCCGTTTCGACGATAAACCGTGCATTCCGGGAGGATAATTTTTATGTTCGAATACTTTATCGGGTCCGAATATCGGTTCGCCGAATTTACGTGCTATCTTGGATTTTGGTCCTCTATATCTTGCCATAACCTTTTCGTTTATAAATTATACACGTCGTCTTTTAGCCGGGCGGCAACCATTGTGCGGAAGCGGTGTTACGTCAACAATTTCGGTAACCTGCAACCCAATTGTTGCCATTGCCCTGATTGCTGATTCACGACCGTTGCCCGGTCCTTTTACGAATACTTTAACTTTACTAAGTCCCAGGTCATAAGCTGTTTTAGAACACTCTTCAGATGCTACCTGCGCAGCATAGGGCGTATTCTTTTTAGAACCACGGAATCCTTTTTTACCCGCTGACGACCATGAGATCACCTCACCGTTCATATTTGTCAGCGTTACGATGATATTGTTGAAAGAAGAGTGTACGTGAGCCATTCCACTGGCCTCAACAACAACGACCCTCTTTCTGCTTGTAACTGTTTTTTTTGCCATAATTCAAATTCCTTATTTAGTGGCCATCTTTTTATTAGCAACAGTTTTACGTTTTCCTTTACGAGTACGCGAATTGTTCTTTGTACTTTGTCCGCGAACCGGCAAGCCGATGCGGTGACGAATACCACGATAACAACCGATATCCATCAGTCGTTTTATGTTCATTTGAACTTCGGAACGCAATTCACCTTCAACTTTGAAACCTTCGTTAATTGCTTTACGAATAGCTGCAAACTGATCGTCGTCCCAATCCTGTACTTTAAGGTTTTTGTCAACACCTGCTTCTTTCAAAACAGAGTTTGCCCTGCTGCGGCCAACACCGTAAATATAGGTAAGCGCTATTTCACCTCTTTTATTATTTGGAATATCAACACC
>DATITY010000260.1:0-4349 GCA_035467235.1 Draconibacterium sp.
TGGAAATATGCCTGGCAATTTTGTTTTCAAAATGGTTTTTAACCGAAGGAATTAAAAACATTCGGTTTCCAATGAAGTACGAAATGATTCCACCAACGTACGACATGGTGGCCAATAAAAGTATAAACAACCAGGGAGTAACTGATTTTGAAGCCCATGCAATAAACAATTCAGGAGGCACTAATCCAAGTACCGTTTCTGAAATCAGGAAAAATGAAAAAACGATTTGCGGCGAATAGGTTGCCACCAAATTGTTAAGAAACGTATTGATATCCAAAACAAACAGCTCAAGGCCCAGCACAACCAAAACAAAAGCAATTGCTGCGATACTTCCTTTTACGGCAACATCTTTTAAAAAAGGGTAAAACCTGGTAATCCTGTAATATCGGTTGATTAATTCCATACGCCTGGTTGAATTTCTTTCAATCATAATATCTTATTGTTGTTTGTTAAATAATCTTGTAAATTCATTTGATTCTAATTTAAATTTTAATGCCATAACTATGCTAAACTGCCGTAAGCAATTCGATTTCAATAACATGAAGTATTCTCACGTTATTGTAAAGAAAGAAAAACAGGATTATTAACAATTCTGTGGCGGTTGCCAGACAGAGTAAAAATGGAATTTTAAAAATGAAGGATTTTGGACTGTAAAAGGAGTTGATAAAATTTCAGTTACACAGATGAACTGAAAAACATGATTTAAGTTTTCGTCTTCATGAGCATTCGAATCAGATTGAATGTTGCCATCGTTATTATTGTTTTCTGCAGAAATCTCAGTTAAATAAGCCGCCTTATCCAGTTGCGAATTGAAATCGTAAACTGCAAACATTAATGCAATTACCATCAAAACAAATAATATGTTTCTTCCATTCTGAATCATGCCGCAAATATATCATAAAACCCATCACTTAAAATTCGCGGGTAGTTAATATGTGTAAAAAGATGGTTTAATAAACCTAAATCCATTGCTTTCTCCACTGCCAGAATTCCAATTTTCACTCACTTTGGCATCGGTTTATTTTTCAATCCAATTTAGCAGTTTGAAAATATTTGTGTTTCAAAACACGATTGAATTGAACTGAAAATAAAAATCATAACTTCGAATTGTAATTTGTAAATCAACTGATTTCGTACCAGCAAAATCAACTGAATTAAACACCATGAAAGATTTCATTTACCAGCATATCTGTTTTCGGCAGTTAACTTTTTTGTTATTGTTGTTGTCATGCAGTGTTGCTTTTTCGCAAACAGAAAATAAAGAAAACAACTCAGTAAAGAAAAAGAGGATTCTACCGTTCGGAGCAGCCTGGGCTGAAAAGAAAGGTATTGAATTGCCCGCTCCTTTTGGTGTTTCAGCTTACTATATTTTTATGAGCCGCGATATAGATGTTACCAGTGTTAGTGTTGAATTCATGGACCGCGAACCATAGTCGATTGATGATTTTGCCAGTTTTGCCGTGCGAAACAAAACCTCGGTTACTGCCATGAAGTTCGATGCATGGATTTTGCCTGTGCTAAATGTTTATTTTCTTGGAGGTTATGCATCCACAACAGCCAATGTTAATGCTGAGTTTAGTGTTGAACACGATATTCTTCAACGGCCACCCGCTGAATTCAACATTGAAAGTAAAACAAATGTGAAAGGTCCGTACACCGGAATTGGCTCGTCGGTGGTGGCAGGTTACGGAAGCTGGTTTATGCTGGCTGATGCTAACTACGGAAAATCATGGCCAGATGAACTGGAAAATTCAGTAGATTTTATGTTTGTTTCGCTTCGTTCGGGATTTATGGGAAAACTCGATGCCCACAAATCGCTGAAAGCATGGATTGGCGGTGCTTACATGTATTCCAGATCGACATTGAAAATAAAAGCATATTCTGATGTTTTGAATGAAGTCCTTGTAAGCATTCAGCAGCAACCCGTAAATCCGTGGACTGTGCACAGCGGGTTGATGCTCAGTATTGGGAAAAACTTTGAAATAATGGCAGAGTCGGGCACCAACTTTAACGATGCATCTGTTTCGGTTGTAACTGCTTCGTGGAGATTTTAAACTGAAATTTCAAAATTTGAAACTGCATTTCACAAATATCCGGCGAAATAAATTCATAAGTTCGAAAGACCTCAGCGAGGTCGCATATGCATAGAAAGCCGGATAAGATGAGGAAATTCGATTCCGGGCGGAGTCGCATAAAAATAGTTGCCCGGTTTTCTACAAACATCTGAATCCTCCGGATTATGTTTTTAAAAAAACTTTATTTCTTAATGGATATTTAATATGTAATTTTACAATGCACAGAATTAATTAATTCAACGTTTTTTTAATCGTAAAAATATAAATATGAACAATGCAGTTACCATTGCAACTTTTACCAGCAATTTCGATATGAAATACCACCTCTTTAAAGAAATGCTGGATGAAGCAGGTATAAAATACATGGTGGTTAATGAAATCACAAGTACAGTTGATGGTGTTTATGCCGGAAGTCCGACAAACATGGGGATTGAAATCCGGGTTTTGGAAGAAAATGCTGAAGAAGCTGTCGAGATTTATAATTCTATAAAATAGATAAATTGTTATTCTTTTGATTCACCTGCTGACTCAAAGTCAACAGGTGAATATGAATATATCAACAATTAACAACCCTTTTTTTACTAACCCAATGTATCAGGCAGTAACTTTCAGGCCGTTAGTATTATAAATGGATATGAATATGCATTGTAAATTAAAGGAATACATCGAGGCCGTGCTCAAAACCAGTGGCTTTGCTGTTCTGGCGACAGAAGGTAATGGCCAGCCACACACGAGTTTGATAGCAATAACACCATTTGAAAATTTCAGGCAGATTATCTTTGCCACCTACCGGAATACGCTCAAGTATCGAAATCTTTCGCATAACAACAAGGTGGCTGTTCTTATCGAAAGCGGAGTTATTAATATTAACGGCCTAAAGCAAAGTGTGGTTCTGACCATTATCGGACACACTGAGGAGATCAATATAGCCGGGAATGAAGCGATCTGCCAGGCGCACCTGAAACAACATCCCGAAATGGAGTCATTCATGCTCTCATCGGATTGTGTACTTATTCGGGTAATTGCCCAATCATATCAGGTGGTATATGGGATTGATGACATAAGGTGGATTACAGCAGACGAACTTGATTCTGACTGACTGTAAAAAGTTGTGGTTTTTTAATTACAAATTCAAACTCTCAATTATATCTTATAATGATTTAATAAATATTAAAGAGTTTAGTAAACGAGAAAAAGATAAATCAGATATTGAAATGTTTAGATCGAACCAATCTGATTAACAACAATCCTCAAAAGCTATAATAAGCCATGGTAGGGAGGTGTTTAAAGGATTACCCGGCACTTAAATTTGGTATAAACTGATAGGCTGGCACAACGCCCAACAACTACGATTTCAGACCACCAAACGTATTTCAAAAATTTCAAATCCCATTGTGTTATCAGACAAACCTTTTTAATTCGATAATATTGTTATTCTCTCCTTTTTCACCCGACGCCTCAATATCAATGGATTAATATACGGAATCAGCGCTCATTTATCTTGCTTTTGGATTAGTGAGCTTTCTTTTTAATACCCCAAATCAACTCCTTTTTCCATAGCAGGAATCCCATCTTTCATCCATTTTGGCATCGGTTCCCCTTTTAAATAGTGATCAAAAAACTGAGCCAGACGAATCTGAAAATCTGCCTTATCCCGGATTTTTGTTGGCCAGTGGTCGGCTTCGTTGTAATTGAGGAGCCATGCCGGTTTTTGCAGTCGGCGTAATCCGGTAAAAAATTCGATTCCCTGGTACCATGGCACAGCTCCATCGTCATCGTTGTGCATAATTAAAATGGGTGTGTTGATTTTATCCAGTGTAAAAATGGGCGAATTCTCGATGTACCGCAGCGGCGATTCCCAAATCGATTTACCGATGCGGCTTTGCTGGTGCTCATACTGAAAAGAGCGGTTTAGTCCTGATGTCCAGCGAATTCCTCCGTAAGCGCTCAACATGTTTACAACCGGCGCACCCGATTCAATGGCTGCAAACAGGTTTGTCCGTGTAGCAAGATATGCCACCTGGTAACCGCCCCAACTGTGACCTTGCGCTCCAATGCGTTTTTCGTCAACAAAACCTTTTTCAATTAACGCGGTCACACCCGGCATTACACAGTTAAACGCATCTTCACCGGGGTAACCTTCCTTGTAATAAATATCAGGATTAAAAACCAGGTACCCGTTACTGGTGTAATAGTGATAATCGATGGTGGAACGGTGCAATTCCGGCATCCGGTAGCTGAACAATTCCTGCGAACTTTTCTCATAAAAATTCA
>DATITY010000261.1:0-2771 GCA_035467235.1 Draconibacterium sp.
GGTAAAACGGAACAAGTTTATAATCGATCCCGTTGTTGTTCAGGATAAAAGAGAAGCCTTCGGGTTGTTTTCTGACTGACTGGTATCTGTTCCTGACTTCCCTTCAGAATCAACTCTTTATCGGTTTCGAAAGCCAGTAAAACCGGACCATAAAACAGCGCAACAACATTCGGGTTGTCGGGCATGCTTTTCAGGTGAAACTGATAATCAAAAATCAGCTCAACGGTATCGCCTGTTTTCCAGGTCCGGTCGATAGTTGCGAAAGAAAGCGGTTTGATTTTGCTTTTAACGGGATGTCCGTTGACCAAAACCCGGGTTTGCGCATTCGCCCACGAGGGAATAAGTAATTTCAATGCAAAGTTTATTGGTTGTTCTGCGGAAATCGTAAACCGGACTTTTGGCTCTTCAGGAAAATTCGTGGTCTGTTCAAGCGCTATTCCTTTCTCTTTCCAGTTTACTATTGAAGGAATGAACAGGTTGACCCAAAGGCTGCTCTGATCATGAAAATAAATGTTCGAATTCAGGCGGGCAAAAGCCTCACTGCCCGAACCGTTGCAGCATTTATAGTCTTGCTCGGTCAGAAAGTTTTTGGTTCGGGGGGAACCCAAAGGCAGGTGGTACACCACCGCGCCGTTTTCGCTGTTTTGTATCGGAAGAACGGCATTGTAGAACGTGTTCATGTAGGTATCGGCATACTCAGCATCGGCCGTCCACTGGAAAAGATTGGCCGTCAGTTTTTGGGTGTTGTGTGTTACGCACGATTCGGCAATTTCGCCGGTCAGAGTGGTACTCAAATGGTCTGCATGTCCCCAATGCTCGGCGATGCGCGAGGTTGGCGTGGTGGCTATCGGCCGCGGCCCGCTGCTCGAACCGTTGACGTATGCATGATGATGAATCAGCATGTCCCAGAAATTTTCAGCCACTTTCCTGAAATCAGCTTCGCTGGCATTTTCAAATCGGCGGGCATAACCGTTCACCAAAATGATGTGCGTATTCGAATGCAGGCCCGAAAGAATATCTGTCCCATCCGCGAGTGGCTGATAAAACCACCTCCGGTCGAAAATTTTTGCCAGTTTCAGGTGTTTCTGATTTTTGGAAACCGCATACAGGTTGTGCAATACTTCGTTCATTCCGCCTGCTTCGTTGGTCGGATTGGCTTCGGCCGAATACAGGATTTTTTCTATTTCGGCTTCCGGAAGTTTCGACATCCTCGCTTCGACATAATCAGCCATATTCAGCAAAACCTGATACGCTTTGGGATTTCCAGTGACGGTATAAACATCGAGCAACCCCTGCATAATTTTGTGAAACGTGTAGTATGGCGCCCAAACACCACCGTACTTTTTTTCCAGCGTGTCGAATTCCGATTCAGGAAAAGCGCTTAAATATTTGCCTCCCATTTTTTGCTGACAAGCAGCCAGTTCATCAATCATGTAACTGATGCGCTTGCTCAATAAGGCTTCACCGTCCTTCGCAATCAGAGCTGCGCAGGCCGACAGGTAATGCCCGGTAAAATGGCCGCGCAGTCCGCAGTCCGGGCTTTCCCAGCCTTCCAGCGGTTTTGCGGAAGATGGCAATCCGGCATTTACGCGAAAATTATGCAATAATCTTTCGGGATCGAGCTGCTGCAAATATGCCGTATTTAAAACTTCACACTGTTTAATCCACGAAGGATTCAGTTTTACTTCAGCATTTGAAAAAGAAGAAACCGGAGTTTGGGCAACGGTTTGCAAAATCCCGGAAAAAGAGAGAAAAGAGAGGATAAAGAAAAAGAGTTTGCCTTTTTTAGTCATAGTTTAAATCAGTGATGTAAATTTAAATTTAAAGACGCCTATACTGAAATAATCAAATTTATAATCCTCGGAAGCGTTTCCGAAAACGTTTTCGATCCACGGAAACGTTTTCGGAAATTGAGGGATTCACATCCGAAACGCATTTTAACCCGCGGATTTGTATTAATATTTATTTCTTTTTCACAGGCGAAGCAGTAACCGTCAGCAATTTTGAAGTAAAAAAATCAATCACTGTTTTTTCGATTGAAGGGAGGGTGAAATCGCCGCCACCATGTGTTCCGTTGGCCAGAAAAACATACGTTGATTTTGTTGCTCCAAATTTTGTGTTAATCGCTTCATTCAACCGCTCCGACTGCTTTGCCCCAATGTTACAGTCCTTACCACCATGCATAATCAGAAATGGCGGAACATTTACGGATGCATCGAGCAGGGTTGCTTTTACCACAGGACTGGCACTGTCTGACTCAGCTTTATGTGTGCTTACCTGAACACCAATCAGCGCCGATTCCGGAGAATTGGCATCGCCGTTTGCGCCTGTGCAGCGGCTCACCCCGGAAAGCGCAATGTCAGCATCCATGTTGTAAAAATCCACAGGGCCAAACCAGTCCACACAAGCCTGAATGCGGGTTTCGGGGTCGCTGGCCAGGGCAATTCCCATCATTGCCGACAAATGACCACCGGCAGAAGCCCCCCATGAACCAATTTTGTCGGTATTCAGAAAATAGGTTGAGTCATTGGCACGCAGAAATTTTACAACTGCCTTTAAATCATCGAGCTGGTCGGGCCAGATTTCCTCAGAACTCAGCCGGTAATTGATACTTACCACTGCAAAACCTGCATTGTTTAAAGCTGTTTTTGATTGCGGATTATCTTTTGAACCCATTTTAAACGCGCCTCCGTGAATCCAGATTACCACCTGAAACGGGCCATCACCGTTTGACGGCAGATAAATATCCAAAATGTTTCTCGTGGAAGCGT
>DATITY010000262.1:0-3996 GCA_035467235.1 Draconibacterium sp.
CGCATTTGCCGGTGCGAAACCTTATCATGCAGCCCTTGAACGTGGTGTAAAAATTATTGGTGCAACAAGCCATTATGTAACTTCAGATTTGGATGCAGGACCAATTATTGAACAGGACGTTACACGATGCAGCCACATCGATACTGTAGAAAAGCTTATTCGAAAAGGGCGCGATTTGGAAAAAATTGTACTTTCGCAGGCGGTGTATAAACATCTTCAACGTAAAATTCTTGTGTATAAAAACAGGACCGTTGTGTTTAATTGAAGAAATAACAGAATAAAAAATAAGGAATCAGGAATCAGAAAGTTGAAGAAAAAACTTTGCCATTTTTTATTTCTTATTCGATATTTTAGATTAAAAAAGAAATTATGAAACTACTAATTAACATTTTAGCTTTTGCAATATTCAGCATATCAGCACATGCCCAGCTAAAGGAAATTCCAAAACAGGTTATTCCTGCCGATTATGGCTACATCGTAAAACCCGGACAAGCAATGCCTGAAATTGAAATGGTTTTAACCGACGGGAAAAAAGTTACAACCGCCGATTTGAAAGGTAAAGTTGTAATGCTCCAGTTTACTGCAAGCTGGTGTTCGGTGTGCCGAAAAGAGATGCCGCATATTGAAAGCGAAATCTGGCAAAAACATAAAAGCAATAAGGATTTTGCACTTTTTGGAATCGACATGGATGAACCTCTGGATAAAGTAAAAAAATTTGGTGACGATATGAAAATCACTTATCCGCTTGCACTGGATCCGGGTGCTGATATTTTTTACACTTTTGCGGCCAAAGGTGCTGGCGTCACGCGCAATGTTATTATCGACAAGAACGGTAAAATTGTTTATCTGACCCGTTTATACAAGGAAGACGAATTTAACGAGATGAAAGAGGTCATTGAGTTATTGTTGAAGAAATAAACACCTTTGAAGTAATCATATTTTTGAATCTACTTTAAACATTAAACGCGAAACTTTGAACTCGATTGTAATCATAAAATACAACGCAGGCAATATTGAATCGGTTTACAATGCTTTGAACCGGTTAAATGTTAATGCTGAAATAACTGCTGATCCGGATAAAATACGAAAAGCAGACAAGGTTATATTTCCGGGAGTTGGAGAAGCAAGTACCACAATGGAATACCTGAGAAAACATGGACTCGATAAACTCATCGTGTCACTTACACAACCAGTTTTGGGAATTTGCCTTGGTTTGCAACTAATGTGTTCCTATTCTGAAGAAAACGACACAAAATGTTTGGACATTTTCGATGAGAAAGTTATGCGGTTCGAACCTCGTCCGGGAGAAGAGTTTGTCACAAAAGTTCCGCATATGGGATGGAATGCAATTACAAACTTAAAAAGCAAATTATTTTCAGAAGAAATTGAAAACCAGTACGTTTATTTTGTCCACTCCTATTTTGCAGGACTGGGAATACATACAATTGCTACCTGCAATTACATCACTCCGTTTAGCGCAGCGCTTCAAAAGGATAATTTTTATGCCACACAGTTTCATCCCGAAAAAAGTGGAACTGTTGGCGCCCAAATTTTGGAAAACTTTATCAATCTTTAATCGTAATACCGCGTATGGATAGAATAACAATAATAAAAGTTGGTGGCAAAGTGGTGGAAGATCCTGAATCCTTGAATTCACTATTAGACCAATTTCAAAAAATATCGGGTTATAAAATCCTTGTTCATGGGGGTGGAAATACAGCAACCGAAATTGCGGGCAAATTAGGTATTGAAACAAAAATGGTTGAAGGCAGAAGAATAACAGATGCGGCAATGCTCGACGTTGCAACAATGGTTTATGGTGGTTTGGTCAACAAAAGAATAGTTGCAGCATTGCAGGCAAGAAACTGCAATGCACTTGGTTTAACCGGCGCTGATCTGGGTTTTATCAGATCAAGAAAAAGACCAGTTCAAGACCTTGATTATGGTTTTGTTGGAGATGTGGAAGAAGTTAATTCGCGCGAATTGCGATTACTGTTAAACGAAACTGTAGTTCCTGTAATTGCTCCACTTACCCATGATGGAAACGGACAGCTGCTCAATACCAATGCAGATACAATAGCTTCAGAAATTGCTACGGAACTTTCTGCGTATTATAATGTTTTTCTGTTTTTCTGTTTCGAAAAGAAAGGTGTATTATTGGATCAAAATGACGAAACTTCAGTCATTTACGAATTGGATTCTATGCTTTTTCAGCAGTATAAAGATGAAGGAATAATCAGTGAAGGAATGATCCCAAAACTCGAAAATGCATTCCGTGCAAAAAGAAAAGGCGTAAAGGAAGTACTTATTACCAATGCCGAAAACATTGCCACTGGCAGAGGTACAAGAATAATTTGAATTGAGATATTCTCCAAATTGAATTTGATACCGGCATTCCTTAAAATCATTTTTATTCAATCGGTACAAATGAATCAAATTTCAAACAAATGTGCTGTGGAAAAATAATTGATATAAATCAATTGTATAATCTCAAAAAATTACTAAGTTTCCATTGTTTTGTTTTGGGTTAACATGCTAAAAAAACAATTTTATTGAATTGATTTACAACAGATTAATATGACAGGGACGACAGAAAAAAATTGTATAGATTGTGAAAAAAGCAAGAATTGCTGTAATATGAACTGTTTCACAGAATATGAATCAAACATTTTTAAACCACTTACCGAAACAGAATTAGATTTTCTTGTTGACAAAAAACAGCAAATCAAATACAATGTCAAAGAAACAATTATAAAGCAAAATACTTCGTCGACTTTTGTTATTTGTATGAGAGATGGTTTGGCAAAAGTATTTATTGAGGGAGACAAAGGAAAGAACCTGATTGTAAAAATTATTAGAAGAGGCGATTTCATAAGTGGTGGAGGACTGTTTAACGGGAATGTGCAACATTTTACCATTTCGGCAATTACACCGGTTACATGCTGCCTGATTGATGCAAGCAAACTAACTAACCTGTTTTCTGAAAATAATAAATTTGCTGTTGAATTGCTTCGCAACCATACCAAACAAAACAACTACCTGTTATCTAAGATGGTGAGTTTAACTCAAAAATATATGCCCGGACGTGTTGCAGAAACACTAATCTATTTGAAAGACGATATCTATAAAAACAACAAATTCACAATTGACCTTTCACGGCAGGAACTGGCTGATATGTCGAATATGACTAAAGAAAGCCTTGTCCGTATCCTTCAGCAGTTTAAGGAATCAAATCTGATTAAAACCAAGGGAAGCGAAATCGAAATCCTGGACGAAGTTTCATTAAATCATATCAGCAAAAATGGCTAATTGACATTTGTCAATTCATAACAAATTATTTATCATTTTACCCTCACTTATATATCACCGCATAAAGGGTATTCCATCTCTGTATCCTTTCTATTTTTAGCCCATAATACAAAAAGAATTAATAACAACTTATTTAATTTATTACGTTATGAAATACAACTCGCTTTTAAAGCTTATTTTGTTTTGTTTTGTGTGTGCATTTATTGCCACATCGTGTGTAAAAGAAGGTCCGATGGGTCCTGAAGGAGCTGCTGGTGCTGATGGTGCTGATGGCGCCGATGGCCAGGATGCCAACGAAACCTGTATTATTTGTCATGCTCCTGGTGTTGTTGACCGGATTACCGTTGAATTCCAGTATTCCAAACATGAAGAAGGAGAAGCAGCTATTGAAGAAGCAGGAAATGCAGGGTGTACCCCATGCCATGCTCAGGAAGCCTTTAAGTATGTTGTTGAAAACAATATACCTGCCACCTTTGTGTACAATGAAACAACAAAAAGGTACGACAACAAGTATTCAGCTACACCGGGTACAGCTTATGGCCGCCTGCTTTGTGGTACTTGCCACAGTTCAATTCACAAAACCTATGCTTCGTCTGATTTACCTGCATTAACTACCACTGCCGCTGTTTCTATGACAATGTGGGGTGGCGCAAAAACTATTAATTTAACTGCTGATGGCGGGATGAG
>DATITY010000263.1:0-2063 GCA_035467235.1 Draconibacterium sp.
CCGGACTTTCTGGATATTCAATTTCTTCGATTAGTTCGCCTTTCGGATTATAAACCCACACTTTCCCCGAAGTCAGGTAAACATTTCCCTCGTTGTCAATGGTCATTCCGTCGCTGCCTTTGGGTGCAAAAAAGGTTTTATTTGACAATTTACCATCGGGTTGAATATCGTATTTCCAGGTTTCATTGGCCTCTATATCGGCAACATACAATGTTTTTCCATCGGGAGTTCCTATTAATCCGTTGGGTGTTTTAAAATCATCGATTACCCTGATAATTGTTCCATCCTGACCTAAATAATAAACTCCGCGAACATCCTGAATTTCTTTGTGCCCTTCAGGCCACCATGAACGGTGATAATAGGGATCAGAGAAATAGAGTCCACCTTTTGGTGAAATCCATAAATCGTTTGGCGCATTCAGATGTTTCCCGTCGTAGCCTTCGTGCACCGGAACCAATTTCTTATTCTCATCGAAAAAAGCAATTTGATTTTTCTCATCAGCACAGGTTACCAAAAAGCCGCGACTGTTAAAATACATTCCGTTTGAACGGCCTGTTCCTTCGAGCCAAAGCGAGACCCCGGCTTTTTCGTCCCAAACATAAATGCGGTCGTTGGGTTGGTCCGTAAAATATACTTTGCCATCTGGCGCCACCGCCGGGCCTTCCGTAAACGCATATCCCGAACCGGCCTGTTCAATTTTGGCATTCTTTGCAATGAGATTTTCCTGACCCTTTGTCGTTGCAAATACCAGGTTAAACGTTAAAAAGAACATTAAAAACAGATTTCGATTTTTCATAGTTTTTCATTTTAGATAAACAAATATATAAAACCTTTCCCTTTAAAATCAACATCCTGTTTTAAACAGTGTTCTTCGGGGTTCAACATCACCATTAATTTATATTTGTTATTCTTAATTTCCAACTCAACCCCCATTTTCCGTCATTCAACCAAAAAAAATTTAATCTCCACGGTTTTCAATCTATTTTTAAATCAAAAATCAGTAAACCATGGACTATAAAAATCTTACAGCGCCCTGTGGCAAAGATTGTTTCAACTGCCCGCTCTGCATTGCGGAAGAGAACAGGGAGAACCGTGAAGCATTTTTCAAACGGAATAACATTCCGGAAGATAAATTTCAGTGCAAAGGTTGCAGGCCAAACAATGGATTTTGCCCGGGACTTGAAATTTTAGGAATTGACCCGCACTGTAAAATGTATGCCTGTATTCAGGAAAATGGCGTGAATTTCTGTTTCGAGTGCAATGAATTTCCCTGCGAACGGCTGCAGCCGGTGGCCGACCGCGCCGACCGGGTACCGCACGCCCTGAAAATCTACAACCTCTGCATGATCCAGAAACTGGGTGTTGAAAAATGGGCAACCGAACATTCAAAACGGCTTTTTGCCGAGTATTACACCCGCAAATTAAATTCGATGATGTAGCAATCTGAAAAAATCAAAAATATGATACCCGGTTCACAAAATAAACAATGTATGTCCTTCACCAGCGAGAATTACTAACTTCAAAAAATTCTGAAATGGACTTTCAGGTTTTTGGTTTTATGAATTGAAATTATGCTAAACGAATTTGAATTTTTAGCTAAACGGGAGCAAAGAAAATGCGGGAATAAAACTATTTTAGGGTTCTTCAAATTCTGCTGAATCAACCATCATCAAAATGACTGAAAACAACATGGATATCAATTCAGAGCTGCTAAAAATCAACGAAGAGTTAAAAGCCGAGATTGAGCGGCACCGCGAAACCACCCGGTTGCTTACCGAAAAACAACAATTCCTGACCAATATTCTTACCAATGCCCCGATTGTGATTTGGTGCATCGACAATGAAGGCATTTTTACCTATTCGCAGTTTGCCGGCGAAAATGCTTTGCCCGACAGTGAACGGATTGGCAAATCGGCACTCGAAATTTACAAAGGCACCGAGGTTGCACCCTTCCTGGAAAAGGTGATAAAAGACGAAGTTCAAAGCGCTGTACTTTCGGTTCATGGAGTGATTTACGACACACGGGTTTCCCCGCTTTTCGATGCAAATGGCAATAAAACAGG
>DATITY010000264.1:0-4892 GCA_035467235.1 Draconibacterium sp.
AATTCCACAAACGGCTATCGATGGTGCATCAGCCAACGAAGGATATCTGGTTCAGAACCAGGGTTATTAAACCTGAAATGATTTAATTTAATACTTATCCGGGAAGGAATTGATTTTCTTCCCGGATAATATTTTTTATTGCCTTTAATTTAAAAATCAATAAGATGAAAGTGCTGGATGGCGAAATCATCGAAATGGAAAAAGCATTATCCGACCACAAACCGGTTTGGGCACTTTTGGAGGTACAATATTGAAATGTCATCAACGCCAAAAGATTGTGGAAAATAAATTAAAAGTTTAAATTTATTGACCAGCTTTCGATAATTAAATCTGAAAAAACCTATGAACTGTGTAAAAAATATCTTTTGTAATGTGTACCTATTGACTGCTTTTATATTCCTGTCATCTTTTCAAATAAATCCTGTAACTGAGACTTTGGTTTTGCATAACCAAAAAACTGGTATTGTAAGTATTCAAAGTGGCGATGGCCGGTTAAAATTTCAACTGAAATATACCAATGGATGTTATTTCGATGGGTTGGAAGTAAGTGGTAAACAGGTAATCAATTCAGAAAAAGGAATTTCATCGGCTGTAAAAGTTGCCGGAAAGTGGTATTCTACAAGAGAAACAAGCAAACTGCCAATTTTAGCGGTGAATGGGAATTCTGTTTTGATTGAACAAATTCGTTATGGAAACGAGGATTTTCAGGTTGAAGAAAGTTGGAGGCTAACTTCGTTGGAAGATGCTGTGGAATGGCTAATCCAGAGGAAAACAAATGGAGTTGGTGTGCTTGAAGATGCTGCAAGCGCGGAATGGGTTTTTTCAGACATGCAAACGTGGACAGGTGCGATTCTGGATAACGGAGGTGTGGCCTGGAACCGATTGCTGGAAAGCAAAAATATGACTTATGGTTCTCATGCAGGGAAAGTGCTGTTCTGGAATGAAAGCGATGACCGGTGTCTTGAAATCGACCCGATTGCAACCGGAGATCAACAAATAGCTTCACGATTCTCTCATAATTCTGATGATACCCAAAGTTTTGTTCATACGCTTAGTGATTCAGTATTGGAAACCAGGGTTAATTTGAGCCGTTTTCTGAGTGATAGTCAGGAAGTGTGGAAACCATTTGGCATAAATAACGAGACAAAAACGGTGACTTATCGAATTTCTGCTCCCGGATATAAAAACCGTTTTGATTTGGGTGATTTTAAAGGAGTGGACGAGGATGCCGTGCGAGAAATACTAAACACAATTACCCGCTATGGTGTAATCGATAGTAAGCTTTGCGGGGCAAATGGCTGGCGGACAGGTTATATCTGTTTGCACGAACAGTGGTTTGCACAAATGGCGATGGCAATTCAGGATGAAAATTACACCCGAAATGTAAGCGAAACTTATGATCATTTTAAAGACAATGCAGTTCAGCCGGATGGAAGAGTACTCGCCAGGTTTAAGGATGACAGCGGAGATGCTATGAAAGGAACATACAATGAGCAAGGTTTCTACGAAGCGCAATGGGGCTATTTACTGGATAGTCAGCCTGATTATGTAATGGTTCTGGCAGAACAGTTTCATAACACGGGTGATTTAGATTGGGTACAGGGTCAGAAGGAAACATGCGAAGCAGCTTTGGATTATATGTTAAAACGCGATAGTGATGGTGATGGTTTGATGGAAATGATGAACCAGTCTCATAAAGATCAGCAGGGAAGTGATTGGATAGATGTCATTTGGGCAGCTCACGAAAATGCACTTGTAAATGCCGAAATGTATGGGGCAATGATTTTGTGGGCTGAAGTGGAAGATATTCTTGGTGATACCGAAAAAGCGAATCATTACAGGAGTGCAGCTAAAAAAATGAAAGACAGTTTCAATAAGGATATTAAAGATGGTGGTTTTTGGAACCCCGAAAAAAATTGGTATGTGTACTGGCGCGAAAAAGACAATTCAATTTACGGGAACAACTTAGTGATTCCTGTAAATTTTAGTGCCGTGGGTTACGGATTGTGCGACGATAAGGTTCGTCAGGAAAAGTTATTGATCGGACTGGAAACAGCCATGCAGAAGGAAGATTTGTTTTCGTGGCCATTGTGCATCTATTCTTTTGAGCCAAAAGAAGGGAAAAGTGATACAAACTTCCCTTTTCCAAATTACGAGAATGGAGACATTTTTCTTTCATGGGCGGAACTTGGAACACGGTCGTATGCGAATTTCGATTCCGGTATTGCCATGAAATATATTGGAAACATTATCGAACAATATAAAAAAGACGGACTGGCACATCAGCGATATGCGCGTGTTTCACAAAGTGGTTTGGGCGACGATATTCTTGCAGGTAACGGAATGGCTGTTGTTGGCCTGTATCGTAATATTTTTGGTATTCAACCACAATATAACCGTTTGTATCTTGAGCCGCATCTGACAAAAGAATTAAACAATACAACATTGCGATACAATTTACGGGGGACTGTTTACCAGATTAACCTGAAAACCAATCAATTTCAGGTTTCGGTAAACAATTTTACCATAATCAGTAACCAGGCGTTTGGTTTGAACACGAAAGAACAGCAAATTGAATATTTTGAAGGCAAAAGCAATACTCCCAAATTGAGCTTTGAAAAAGATGTGGAAGCTGATTTACAGATTAACATATTGGAAAAGAATGAAAAAGGTCTGCCAAACTGGACATTGCAAAGTCAGAAAACGCTGCATGTAAAACAAACCGTTTATGGCCTGATTGCCGGTGCGAAATACCAACTTCTCGTCGGATCACAACCTGTTGAAGAGAAGAAAGCTGATTCTGATGGTACTTTGTCATTTTCGCTTAATTTGAAAAGTGGACAAAATAATGTAATCACATTGACGACTGATGGTTCAGGTAATAATCCGGAATAATTGCGTATTTAATTCAGCACTTTAAACTACAACTGATAATATAAAGTTGAAACACATTTTAAACCGAATTTTATGGAAAAGATAAAAAGAACTTTGCTTTTTAACGCCAGTAATGCAGCACTGGTAGTTACCGCACTTACGTTTGCAACCCGTGGCGGATTTATCGCTCCATGGATGGAAGAGTTCAATTTATCAGCCACCCAGGTTGGTTGGATTGTGGGAACAGCTTTCTGGGGATTTACCCTGGCAATGGTTGTTCTGGGTCCGCTGGTTGATTTACTGGGAATAGGAAAAGTACTTACAATTGCTTTTATCAGTCACATTCTCGGACTTGCGATGACAATTTTTGCCGGTGGTTTCTGGACACTTTTCTTTTCAACCATGTTAATCGGCATTGCCAATGGAAGCGTTGAGGCCGCCTGTAATCCGCTGATTACAGCCCTTTATCCCAAAGATAAAACAACCAAACTCAACCTGTTTCACATGTGGTTTCCGGCAGGAATTGTATTCGGAGGACTCATGGTTTATTTTTTCGACCGACTTGGCTGGGGATGGAGAATACAGACAATAGCAATGTTGTTGCCAACGCTGGCTTATGGAATCATGTTTCTGAGGCACAAATTCCCTCAGACAGAACGGGTTACTTCGGGCGCTACGTATAAAGATATGCTCAAAGCCATTGTTTCCCCGCTTTTCCTTTTTATGGCTTTTTCGATGATGTTTACCGCAGCAACCGAACAGGGAACGATGCAATGGATTACAGTACTTTTAAATCATTCAATGGACATGTTGTTCTCTGAAGGAGTCAGTTCAATTCTCATCCTGGTTTGGATTTCAGCAATTATGGCGCTGGCCCGCCTTGTTGCCGGGCCGGTTATACACAGGTTGACAGGCATTGGAGTACTGCTGTTTTCTGCTGTTGTTTCCGGTATCGGACTTTATCTCATGAGTATTTCATCAGGAATAATACTATTTGCTTCAGCTACTGTTTTTGCAATAGGTGTAGCTTATTTCTGGCCAAATATGCTGGGAGTAGTTGCCGAAAAAATACCGAAAAGCGGCGCGCTGGGACTTGCATTGATGGGTGGTTTTGGATTTCTGGGAGGTTCAATCGCTCAACCGGCCGTTGGTCATATTTATGATTTACAATTGGTTAAATTTGGCAACGAACTTGAAGCCGGTGCAATGACCCTGCAATATGTCATTGTTCTCACTGTGATTTTGACCATCGCGTTTTTGTACCTTTTTTTGAAATACAGGAAGAGTGACCAGAAAATTGCTAAATAATTGCCTTTCTATTTCAAAAAGCCGTTTTCCCTTAATTCTTTATAAATATCGGTGAGATTTTTGGGTATATTAAACTGAATGAGCCAATTAACATCCAATCCATTGTGAATGGCGGTTTTCATTAAATAGTGATTTTTGCCTAATAACAGCCCTATTGTTTTAATATCCTCTTCTACTTCCATGTAAAGGTCTTCGTGTTGTTTTTGCAACAGTATTAAAATTTTAAAAATTCGCGCCACAATGTAAATACATAAAGTGTATGCTTTGCCATACGATTCAGCGCCAATTCGCCCGCTATTCAGTTCGAGAAGCTGACGTAACATGATGCAATTCAAATATATTTCTCCGAACTTGTCTTTGGTGATATTAACATGCTCGTTTATTTCCCCGCTGATTTCGCGAACATCCATTAATAAAAAGCCGACAGAATAATAACGTTCGGTAGCCTGTTGCATTCGCCTGATAATACGACTTTTAACTTGTTCCCGTTTATCCTGAACCGAATCTGAATCAAGTAGTTCAAAGCGTAATTTATTGGCTAAGTTCAAATCGTGTTTCAGCAGCCTTATAATCAGTTTGTCTTTCTCGCGTTCAGGCAGCAGTTGCAATGCTTTTTTAAATTCAGCGTCGAAAGTCATAATTCAAACATTATTCGTTATTCAATCAGAAAGTTTAGGATTTTACTTTTCAGGGTAGAAATATTCAATCCA
>DATITY010000265.1:0-2652 GCA_035467235.1 Draconibacterium sp.
TGAAAAACGTAGAAGATTATTACAAGAACTATATGACTTCAAGAAATGCAAAACTGGTTGTTGTTGGTGATGTTACTGAAAATGAAATTTTAGGCAAACTCGGATTTCTGCACAAACTACCGAACAAAGAAGTAAAACTGCCCGCTACTCTAGCTTTCCCAAAAGCTGATAAAACAAAAGTATATGTCATAGATATTCCAAAAGCCGCCCAGACAGAATTCCGGGTAGGCGCTATAAAAGATCTGAAATACGATGCAACCGGAGAATACTACCGGGCTACACTTGCAAACTACCCCCTGGGTGGCAATTTCAACAGCCGTGTCAATTTGAACCTTCGGGAAGATAAGGGCTGGACCTATGGCGCACGATCCGGCTTTTCTGCTGACAAATACACAGGCTATTTTGCATTTAGTTCCGGTATTCGAGCGGATGTCACTGATAAAGCTCTGACAGAAGTGATGAATGAGATGACAAATTACGCAACACAGGGCATCACCCGGGAAGAAATTGCGTTTATGCAAAATTCTCTTGGTCAGCGCGATGCTTTGATGTATGAAACAGGAATACAGAAAGCTGGCTTTCTCGACCGTATTCTGGAATATAACCTGCCCAACAATTTTGTGGATGAACAAAACAAGATTTTGGCAAATATAAAGAAGGCAGACATTGATAAATCTGTAAAGAAATGGATGAATCCGGAAACCATGAATATTTTATTGGTTGGCGACAAGAACAAGATCATGCCCGGGCTGTCAAATCTGGGTTATGACATCATTGAACTGGATGTTAATGGCAATACCCTTTCGGTTAAATGATTGCTGCATAAAAGATCCGAAGGTTTGTACGGTTATTGTATTTACTCAGATATAGATCCTGAATAGCTGAACTCATTCCGGACTGGCAAGCGAATTTCTTTCCTCACAAGTCCCTGAGTTAAGAAATTCAATTATCGGATATGATGAAATAAACAAGCACACCGGGCGAGTATATAATTAATAAAGTTTCATATGTAAATGCTTATTGTGAAATGAAAAAGATATTTCGTATTGCCATTTTGATGATGTTCATCTCAATGCCTGTATTTGGGCAGGATACAGACGCAGGTAACTGGTTTCTGTATTTTGGCAATCAGAAAATAAATGACAAATGGAACTGGCACAATGAGGTGCAGTACAGAAACTACAATTTTGCCGGAGACCTGCAGCAGTTACTTTTAAGAACCGGCTTTGGCTATAATCTTACAGAAAACAACAACAATATCTTGTTGGGCTATGCTTTTATCCGTTCTGAGAACTATATACCTGGTACTGACGAAAAAAATGGCCTTAATGAGAACAGAATTTACCAGCAGTTCATCACCAGACAAAATTTTGGAAGGTTCTTTATCCAGCACAGATACAGGATCGAGGAACGTTTTTTACCGGACGATTTTCAAATGCGTTTCAGGTATTTCTTAAGTCTGAATATTCCGCTTAACAAAAAAGGCATGGTTGATAAAGCCCTTTATCTTTCTGCTTATGATGAAATATTCCTGAATGCTGAAAGTCCGGTTTTTGACCGAAACAGACTTTACGGAGGTTTGGGCTATGTGATCAATAAGAATTTCAGGATAGAAGTCGGTTTTATGGCACAGACCACAGAAAACAGCAACCGGAATCAATTTCAGTTCATCCTGTTTAACAACATCCCATTTAAAAACAAGTAGTTAATTTCTATTCTTAAAAAACAAAGTGCCTTAAGAACCGCTGCAAAAAAAAATTATAATCCCTTTTATGCAGCTGCCATCCATCGATCATTAAAAATTTCTTTATGACAGAAAACAACAAAATATCCTTTCAGTTCATCAGCGAACCAACCGACGTAAATTTCGGGGGAAAAGTGCATGGTGGTATTGTTATGAAATGGATAGACCAGACTGCCTATACCTGCGCAAGGAACTGGGCAGAAACCTATTGCGTAACTGTCTATGTTGGAGGAATCCGGTTTTACAAGCCGATCAGCATAGGCGAGGTGATCAAGATCAATGCCTATGTTATCTATACTGGAAATACAAGTATACACATAGCTGTGGATGTTTATTCCAGAAATTTCGGTCAGAAAGAATTTGAAAAGAAAACCCATTGCGTCATCGTTTTTGTCTCTGTTGACGAAAAAGGAAGTCCTGTAAAAGTGAAAAAGTGGATTCCGGGCAGCGAACACGAAAAACAGCTTGAGGCCTATGCAATAAAACTGAACCAAATGAGGGAAAAGATCAGCAAGGAGATGAAACCATTTCTTGAAGGAAGCTCCGATGAATAAAAATTTATAGCACCCGATTTTCTTGACAGATGAAAAAATATGCCCATTTTGAAACGGAAAGATTGGTCCTGCAACCTACAACAGAGGAAGATGCCGGGTTCATACTTGAGCTCCTGAATTCTCCGAAATAGCTCGAATATATTGGCGACAGAAATGTGCATACCGAAGAAGACGCCAAACAATATATAAAGAACAAAATAAGACCACAGCTTGAAAAGCTCGGATTTGCAAATTATACCCTTATCAGAAAGTCTGATGGGCTTAAAATAGGTTCCTGTGGCCTGTATGACCGGGAGGGAGTAGAAGGCATAGATATCGGTTTTGCTCTGTTACCGGCCTTTGAAGGACTGGGTT
>DATITY010000266.1:0-2027 GCA_035467235.1 Draconibacterium sp.
CCTTTACTTATTTATATAATTTATTAACAACGGTGTAAACTAAAACAAACAAAATCTTTTGTGATGCTTGTATTTACTGATACTTTGATGTTAATTAATGATTTATTAAATATGATAAAAGTAGCGCTGCTCCCGCTACCCTTGAAAGTCAGTGTTTTACACTGACTTTTTTTATGCCCTTTATTTTGTGAGGTAAGAAACCGAGGTGAGGAAAATCTCCTGAATTCCTTAACTGACGCGCTCTTCAAAATGAGAAAATATACTTCATTTTTTTCACTCTTCTTAAACGCATCCATCTGAGCGGTATAATGTTTATCTATCACTTTGAGTTTACTATGGTCGCTGATAATTTTCTGAATTCATCGTTCGAGGCTGCAAGGAGGTGGGAAATGCGGAAAACTTATGTTTCAGGTTTCCCGGGAACAACCTTGCGAGCGCCACAGCCCCCACCCCATTGAGTCCTCACTTCATGTTAGCTTTTGTAAGGTTTAATTTTTTGTAATATTCGAAATCTGTATTTTGTCAAACGTTTATCACCGGTTTTTCAAGTATTAATTTATCTGCTGCCTCTTTTAAATCTCTGTTTGCTGTTGCGGATGATATTTCCTTATTATGTCCTGGATAATCCTGCCTCGTAAATAATTTCGTTCCAATTATTTTTTTGAATATATCTAATCAATCAATTCTGATATCGAAGATTAAAATTAAATTTCTACTTGTAATCTCATATGGTGATTTCATATCATTCTTTCACAAACCCTTGTAAGCTCATTCCCTGTATAATTCAATAATCCTAAATTGACATTTTTTGAAACGTCAAGATCAGCTAATCGACAATCCACACAGCTAAAGTATGTTCGCTTTGTGTACGCTCCAGAAAATATTGGGAATGAGATATTTTTTAAAATTTCCCTCCCAAGGTAAAGGATTTTGTCTGGCGGTTGCTGGAAATTGCTTTCTTTTAAAAGGTTCGGAACCGATCCGGTGATATGAATTTAGCCTGGCAAGATGAATTTTAAGTCAAACAAGATTTTCATCTCATTATAATTGTTAATTTTTAAAGGTATTCGATGTAGCTCGCTCATAATGATTCATCTGTGTGACAAATTTTTGTAATGCTCGTTTCATGTTTTAATAGTTAAGCGGAAAATGGTGTGAACTTAGAGACAAATTACAAATTTATTGAACTGGTAAAATTGTAACATAAAAAAAGGCAGCAAAATTTGCCGCCCTCTATTCACTGCCTGACTGCATTGAAACTAACCAACCACAGTCAAACAGCATTTGTAAAAACACAGTTACTCAACCCCCTTCTTAAACCACATTCTGTTTCCCATGTTGTAATATTCATCTTTAAGAGATGGATTCGCTTCCAGTTGTTCCTTGGTGTAAGGATGATATGGAACCATAACATCGTCGCCTTTCTCCCAATTGGCTGGTGTTAAAACCATGGCCTGGTCGGTTGCCTGTAAAGCCTCAATGGTGCGAACAATCTCGTTCATATTTCTGCCTACTTCCATTGGGTAGAAATTAACCGAACGGATAATGTTTTTTGAGTCGATGATAAACACACCCCTGATGTCGCGCTTTGAGCTGGTTGGTTCATGCAGCATGCCATACTTTTTGGATGCAACCGCCTTTTGGTCATCAACAATTGGAAATTCAATTTTCTGGGTTCCCCTGCCTTTGTAGTCAATTTCTTCGAGATGCGCTTTCCACATTTTATGTGTTTCCACATCATCCGTTGAAATAATAGCCAGTTTAACATCCAGATTCTTGAATTCATCCTGCATGTGTGATAGTTCCAACAGTTCGGAAGAGCACACAGGAGTAAAATCCTGTGGATGGCTGAACAGAATTTTCCAACTTGTTCCGTAATCGTCCGGGAACGTTAATTTGCCATTAGTTGTCTGGGCACTGAACGAGGGAGCTTTTGAACCGATTAAGGGTATTTTACTGCTTTCCTGTGCAATAATTGCTCCCGATACTAAAATACAAATCACTGAACTTAAAAATAACTTTTTCAT
>DATITY010000267.1:0-2568 GCA_035467235.1 Draconibacterium sp.
ACAATGAAATTAGATATTTCAACAGGTATAGAGTCCATTTCATTATTGGGAAATAAGCTTGAGCAAAACTACCCCAATCCGTTTAATTCGGTTACCACAATTAACTGGCAATTGGCCAAAAACAGCAAGGTAACACTCAAAGTTCTCGATATTGTTGGAAGAACAGTGGCAACGCTGGTTGACGAACAACGTGCACAGGGAAAATATGAAACCCAATTTAATGCGGCAACACTGCCAAAAGGAATTTATTTCTGCCAATTAAAAGCCGGGGAATTTAGTCAAACAAGGAAGATGATATTGCGGGATTGATTTTATTCCACCCCCAGCTCCCCCCTGCATTTTGGGCAAAATTTCCAGCTTTTCTGGTCGATATCTTCAACATAGGTGCTGGATCGCATAACACACAACGGGTTGATGCAGTGGTACAAACCAAATGTGTATCCCAGCTCGTAAATGACTTCTTTTCGTAAACACCTGGTATATCGGATAATATTTTTCATAGAACCTGGAAGGCAATAATTATCAAAACGTGTAATATGAGCAGGTTTTGATAATTTGTTTTATATTTACCCTATGGCTAATTATACAAATCGTAAGGAATACATAGACAAACTACTGTCGTACAAAGACAAAGATCTCATAAAAGTTATTAGTGGCTTGCGTAGGTCGGGCAAAAGCACTTTGCTGGAACTTTATCGCGAACATTTGATAAAACAAGGCATCGGCAAACGACAAATGCAATTTTACAATTTTGAATTACCAGAAAATTACCTGAACAAAACGTGGAGCGATATTTATTTTGAGATAAAGAAAAAATTTCAACCCGATAAAATCAATTATGTTTTTTTAGACGAAGTGCAAAACATACCGCTTTTTGAAAAATTAGTGGATGGGCTTTTTGCTACCGAAAACACCGATGTGTATATTACGGGGTCAAATGCATTTTTGTTGAGTAGCGAATTAGCCACTTTGCTGAGCGGTAGATACATAGAAATTTCTATTTTGCCCTTTTCGTTCAAAGAATATTTAACTGCACGAAACATTGACACGAGCAACAAGTACCTTAATTACGAAGCCTTGTTTTTTGATTATATAAACGAAACTTCATTGCCTAAGGGTGTGGAACTGCGGGAAAGCGGTTTTGATAAAATTTACGAATATCTTGAAGCTATTTACACCACAATAGTTGAAAAAGACATTACTCAACGCCACCAAATAAATGATAAACGTGCTTTTACCAACATTGTAAAATTTGTGGCTTCCAATATTGGGAACGCACTTTCACCAGGCAACATTTCCAAAACACTAAAGCAAGACGGACAAAACATACATCACGCCACTGTAGAAAAATACCTGGAATATTTGGTGGAAAGTTTTGTTTTTTATAAAGTAAATCGCTTCGATTTGAAAGGCAAAAAGCAATTGGCAACACAGGAAAAATATTATATAGTGGACGTAGGGTTAATGAATAATTTGGCTGGGAAAGAACGAATAACTGACAGAGGTTACATTTTAGAAAATGTTGTTTATTTGGAATTGTTACGCAGAGGCAACAAGGTTTGGACAGGTACAGCCCGAAATACAGAGGTGGATTTTGTGTGCAAAACCCCAACAGGCGAAATTGAATACTACCAGGTAGCATGGCAAATGACAGCCAAAAGTACTGTAGAACGGGAGTTTGGGGCATTGGAAAAAATCAACGACAATTACCCGAAGTATTTGCTCACAGCAGATTCGTTTACGCAAAACCGAAGCGGAATAAGACACTTGAACGTATTTAATTGGCTACTTGGAACAAGCGACAAGTAAGAATAACCACTGGCCACAACAGCAAAATTCCCGGCAAATCGGGTTTCAGTGCTTCTTTAACAGGTCCCGATACGTCGGGATGAAATGTAATACTTCGTATGAATTTCATCGGTTAACTCCCGCCCCGCGCGTATTTGCGTGACGTAAACCTCAATCATTCCAATCCCATTTCCTGCCTGCATTTTGCACAAAACTTCCAGTCTTTCTGGTCGATGTCTTCAACGTAAGTACTTGAGCACATTACACATAATGGATTGGTGCAATGATATAAACCAAAAGTGTGGCCAAGCTCATGAATAACTTCTTTTCGTAAACGGTCGGTAAGAATTTTTTCATCTGGTTTTAGTCCGTATCGTTCGTTTCGTAATCGGTATGCCGAAGCAATTCCACATCGTCCGTTTAAAAATGCCTGTCCGAAAATGAAGGTTAAAATGGGAATGAAAAGATCGACATTGAATAATCCAAGGGTTTTATCGCGATCGGATGCAAACCTGATTTCAATTTCCTTTAACAATTTGTTTCCATCGTATTGTTTACGGGCGGGATCGAAAAATTCACTCAAATCCAGATGACCTTCCCTGCCGGTTACCGGAACCTGGAATTCCTGTTCCACTTCATTGCAGATTTCACATGGAAATTTATGCTCGAAATACCCAAACGAAATGAGTGTGATACTTTCCGGTTTCATTCACCAGTTTATTTGGGCTGTTTCAGATTGTACTTTTTAATTTTATTGTACAGCGTTACGCGGTCAACTTT
>DATITY010000268.1:0-9737 GCA_035467235.1 Draconibacterium sp.
TATACTTTCCCTTTCAAAAACTCATTCACAGCGTTTTCAATCCTCGATTGAATTTTTGCCGTATCCGATTTTTGAAACTTGTCACCGGTAATATTTTCAAAAAGTTCGATGTAACGCTCGGAAACTGAATTTACGAACTCATCGCTCATAAACGGAACAGTTTGTCCTTCTTTTCCCTGGAATCCGTTTTCAATCAGCCACTGCCGCACAAACTCTTTTGATAATTGTTTTTGTGGTTCCTTCGCAGCCTGCCTTTCTTCGTAACCTTTTGCATAAAAATAGCGCGATGAGTCGGGTGTATGAATTTCGTCGATGAGATAGATTTTACCGTCTTTTTTCCCGAATTCGTATTTAGTGTCCACCAAAATCAGTCCCATTGCAGCCGCCATTTCAGTACCCCGCTGGAAAAGTTTCCTGGTGTAATCTTCCATCATTTCATATTCGGCTTTGTCAACCAACCCCTGTGCAATAATCTCTTCCCGTGAAATATCTTCATCATGTCCTTCGGATGCTTTGGTGGTTGGAGTAATAATTGGTTCAGGGAATTTCTGGTTTTCAATCATTCCTTCCGGCATTGGCACTCCGCATAACATTCTTTTTCCCAACTTATATTCGCGGGCAGCGTGTCCGGTTAAATAACCGCGGATTACCATTTCAACTTTATACGGTTCGCACATGTGACCGACAGTAACATTTGGGTCGGGCGAGGCAATTTTCCAGTTGGGAACAATGTCGGAAGTGGCATCCAGAAATTTCTCTGCAATCTGGTTCAGCACCTGCCCTTTGTATGGAATTCCTTTTGGCAGAACCACATCGAAAGCCGAAATCCGGTCGGAAACCACCATCACCAGAAAATCGTTATTGATGTTGTAAACATCGCGTACTTTTCCTTTATACAAACTTTTTTGTCCGGGAAAACTAAATTCGGTTTTTATTAATGCGTTACTCATGATGAATTATTATTTATGAATTATTAATGATTATTCTTTTGTTACTGTCTGCTTGTTTCTTGCCTCTGGTAAATTCACTTTTTATTTAATTGTTCTTTAAATTCATGCATTCCTGCATTTTCTTCGCATTCACACATTGTTTCCTGCCTCCGCCTCTGCCTTTTTCTCATAAGCTTCCACAATATCGCGAACCAAACGGTGTCTTACAATGTCGCGTTTATCGAATTCAATAATAGAAATTGATTTTATTTTTCCCAAAATTTTCAGTGCATGAATTAATCCCGACTGACTGTTTTTTGGTAAATCAATCTGCGTAACGTCGCCGGTTACGATAAATTTTGCGTTCAGTCCCATTCGCGTAAGGAACATTTTCAACTGATTGACAGTAGTGTTTTGTGCTTCATCCAAAATAACAAAGGCGTTACTTAAAGTCCGGCCGCGCATAAAAGCCAGTGGCGCAATTTGTATCGTCCCGTCTTTTATATACTCTTCCAGCTTTTTTGCCGGAATCATATCAAGCAAAGCATCGTAAAGTGGTTGCAGGTACGGATCGATTTTCTCCTTTAAATCGCCCGGAAGAAAACCAAGGTTTTCACCTGCTTCGACCGCTGGGCGGCTCAAAATTATCTTTTTTATTTCCTTGTTTTTTAATGCTTTAACCGCGAGTGCAATTGCAGTGTATGTTTTTCCTGTTCCGGCTGGACCAATCGCAAAAATCAAATCGTTTTTTACACTTTCTTCCAGCAAAACCCGCTGGTTGGGAGTTCGTGCCCGCACCGGTTTGCCATTATTTCCAAAAACAATAATATCAGTATCAGTCAATCCGTTTTCTTCCATCGCAGAAATGCCCGAACTCAGTATTTCGCGGATAATATCGGTGGTTAAAATGTTAAACTGAACGTAATGGTCGAGAATAACAGCAAATTTCTTTTCAAAAATCGCTATTTCTGAATCCTCACCCTGAATTAACAACGAATGACCACGGGCTACGATTTTAATTTTTGGAAAGAAGGATGTAATGAGTTCTATTTTGGAATTGTTTACACCGAAAAACTCCAGTGGATCAATTCCTTCGAGTATGATTTGTTTATCCAATTGATAATTTTAAATTATTTTTTGTGGTTCAAAATTACAAAATAAATCGAATTCCGTTTGCAGAAAAATTTACGGTTGGTGGTATAATTAGTCTTTTGGAATCGCTAAATTCGGCCGGAATAAAACAAAACCGGATGCAAAAAAAAGTAAAGGCCTTTGAAGAACTTCTGGATATCATGGACGAACTTCGTGATAAATGCCCGTGGGATAAGGAACAAACGCTGGAGTCGTTGCGAAAGCTGACCATTGAAGAAACATATGAACTGGCCGACGCAATTTTACAAAACGATTTAAATGAGATTAAAAAGGAGCTGGGCGACCTGATGCTTCATATTGTTTTTTATGCAAAAATAGGTTCCGAAAATGGAGCATTCGATATGGGTGATGTACTGGAAGGAATCAATACAAAACTGATTTACCGCCACCCGCATGTTTTTGGCGATGTTGATGTTGATGGTTCGGCCCGTAAAGTGGAAGAAAACTGGGAGGCGCTGAAACTCAAAGAAAAAGGTGGAAACAAACGGGTTTTGGAAGGAGTTCCGGCTGCGATGCCGGCGCTGATAAAAGCCAACCGGATTCAGGAAAAGGTGAGTGGTGTTGGTTTCGACTGGGAATATAAAGAACAGGTTTGGGATAAAGTAAAAGAGGAAATTAACGAACTGGCACATGAAATTGATCAGGTAGATAAAGATAAAATTGAAGGTGAATTCGGCGACCTTTTTTTTGCGATGGTAAATGCAGCCCGGCTTTACGGAGTTGATCCGGAAGCAGCATTGGAGCGCACCAACCTGAAATTTATGAAACGGTTTAATTATCTTGAAAGTCAAACTTTGGCAAAGGGCAAATCCCTGCACGACATGAGTCTGGCCGAAATGGATGTGATTTGGGATGAGGCGAAGAAGATGGAATAATTTCGCACAAAATAATTCAGAAAGAGATTTTAAATAATTGATATATTTTGGACCCTAATTAAATCGAAAAATAGGCAACAAAGCATTTAATATCAATTCGTTTTAACATTTTCAAAAAATACGTTATGCATAAAATCCTGTTAACTTCAGTAATTGCTTTTTTAATGGTATTCGCTTGTATGGCTCAACAACCGGGCAGTTTGCCAGAAATGATGTTTGGTGATACTGTCCGCACAGGAATTCCCTTTTCAAAAGATCCGCATGTAATCTGGTTTCAGGGAAAATACCTAATGTATTATTCGGTGCCGGGATATACTGATAAAAACGGAAAAACACACGGCTGGGGAATTGGAATTGCCGAAAGTAAAGATTTGACCAACTGGAAAAGGATTGGTGAGGTGAATACAGATTTGGAAGCTGTGTACGAATCGAAGGGTTTTGCGGCTCCCTGTGCACTTGTAGTGGGTGAAAAGGTCCACCTGTTTTACCAAACCTACGGAAACGGCCGCAATGATGCGATTTGCCACGCAACGTCAACCGATGGAAAAGTTTTTATACGCAACAAAACCAACCCGGTTTTTAAACCCGATGGCAACTGGAATTGTGGCCGGGCAATCGATGCCGAAGTAATTTCATTTAACGGGAAATATTTTTTGTATTACGCCACCCGCGATACTGCATTTAAAATTCAGATGCAGGGAGTTGCCGTTGCTCCGGGAGATACCCAATTTAATCGAGATGACTGGCAACACCTTTCAACTGCAGCGCCGATGTTAAAACCCGAACTTCCGTGGGAGAAAGATTGCATTGAAGGTGCCTCGGTAATCAATAAAAACGGACAGTTGTATATGTTTTACGCCGGAGCTTACAACAATGCACCGCAGCAGGTTGGAGTCGCCACAAGTTCCGACGGAATAAACTGGGAAAGATTGTTTGTGGAGCCTTTTCTCACTAACGGTGAACCTGGCGAGTGGAACGAAAGCGAGTCGGGGCATCCGCATATTTTTGCCAATCCCAACGGTGACGATTACCTGTTTTTCCAGGGAAATAAAACCAACGGAAAAGACTGGTACCTCTCGAATGTAAAAGTGGTTTGGGAAAATAATTTGCCAAAACTGGCTGAGTAAAAAACTGTCTTTCAACTTTTCCAAAGTTCAAAACTTTGGAAAAGCTGATGTTTATATTTCGGAAAAATGTAAAATGATTCGGCTTTGGATTTTCTGGGATGGTGCCGGAAATTACCTGGGCCATCAGTTACACGCTGATAAACCTTTAACAAAATCGGACCATACCAAATTTGAAGCGACTGATTATTTGAAGCTGGACAACATTCTGAAGGACACAACATCGGTTTTAAAACGTTTGAAGCAGGAACAATTGATTATTATGCCTGACAAACCAGAACTCTTAAAAGTGGATGGATACACGGCTCCAACCCAACCAACGCTTGCCGAAGTAGTGGTTAAAGGTGCCGTGTACACCTGCCACACCTTATGGCATACAGTTTATGGCCCGATACAGAAGAACATTCACGAAATTCTGGAAAGCAGGCTGAGCAATGAATACCTGACTTTGTTATTTGGCAGTAGAAATCCAAATTATAATTCATGGGCAATTAAATGTGTACTAAAATACCCGGAGTTTCATGAGCAATTATATCTTCAAATCATCAATTGTGTAAAATCTGAAAATGAAAGTCTGTCCAGCCAGGCACTGAAATACTTTACTCCTTCAATATTAAAGGATGAAGTTGTTCCGAATAAAATTGTAACTGCAATTCCCGGGGTTTCTGCTAAGAGAAAATATGATATTTTGTGGAAATTGTCTGAGACTGAAAAGATAAATGATGAGTCAGTGACAAATTTACTTGAAATGTTTGAAATGCAACAAATTGGAGTTGGGACGCTGAACCTGATTTTTCGATTGATTCGTCCTGAACAGATCCTCAATAATCAGGAAATTTCAATGAAACCTCAAAATCTGGCTAAAAGCGAAAATGCTTATATCCGTAATCTCGCAAACAAATTGCTGAATCAGGTTAATGCAACGAAATGAAATTTTGTAATACAGATTTAACAATTAAATGCGCGTTGTTTCACCTTGCTTACAAAACTCCTTTGTTGTGTTAACGGCATTAACATACCTTGCGCACGAAACCAATCTCTGAAAGAAAGTTCATTTTATATACCGCTGATTATTAATAGTATACATAAGTTAGTCAAAATATATCATTTTTGTAGCCGGAAATAATTGAAATAACATGTCCAATCAAATAATGTCTATATTTGGAACTGAATTTGAAAACAGAATGATTAAGAAAACAACAGCAATATTTTTTTTACTCCTTGCCAATCTGGTTTTATTGGTTCATGCTGTTGTACCTCACCACCATCATGATTCACAGATTTGCATCAATTACAAACATTGCACATCTGACAGCGAGACCCCTGACAGTAATCATGACCATGATTGCGGAAACAGCTCGGGTAATTGCATATTAAAACAACTGGTAGTTATACCCTCGAATCAATACAAACAGGAATGTAAAATTGTGACTGTTAATGACAGACATTCCGTATTTGATTATTTGGATGGATTTTTACTGAATGACGATTTAAAGTTAACTACACCGCATATTGTTTCGGTTTTTGAACTTCATAAAATAACTTCCTCTTATTCCTGTTTCGCCGTTTCCTATCCTGGATTACGGGCTCCTCCTATTGTTTAAATTTTAAGTTTATAAATTTATGTTTGCGATAATGGTATAATCGCTTCAATAACTGTGCATTCAGCAGTAAAACATTTTTAAAATTTAAACAATCTTTTCAATGAAATCCAGAATATATTTATTTGTAGTAGTTGCATTATTTTTTGCAGGTTGCAACAACAATCGTGTTTCGGAAAGCAAAGATGAACACGAAGATCCCAAATTTCAGTACACTTTATATAGCAACAATTTTGAACTTTTTGCCGAAACTGACCCGTTTATCGTTGGAGACACGGCAAATGTTCTCTCTCATTTTTCGGTTTTACCCGGTTTTAAAGCTGTTGAAACGGGAAAAATAACCCTTGTGCTTTCAGTGAATGGAACCGAAACCCGGCAGTCGCTTGATGAACCCACCCGGAAAGGAATTTACAGTTTCGATATAAAACCCGAAACAACAGGGAACGGAACATTGAAATATGAGATCAGCAATGAAAATGGGAATTTTGAAGTTGTAATTCCTGATGTAACTGTTTTCGCCAAACACGATGAAGCTCACGAAGCGGCGGAAAAAGTGGTAATTTCCAGAACGAATACAACCGTTTTTACCAAGGAACAATCATGGAAAATTGATTTTGCCACTGGTTACCCTAATATTTTACCTTTTGGCCAGGTGATTAAAACCACCGCACAAATTCAATCTGCTCAAGGCGATGAAATAATCGTATCAGCTAAAACAAATGGAATTGTGATGCTATCTGATAAAAATGTTTTACAGGGAAATACTGTTACCAGGGGACAAGTTTTATGCACCATTTCCGGAAGCGGATTTGCCGATAATAATGCATCGGTTCGATATGCAGAAGCGAAAAATAATTATGAAAAAGCAAAGTCTGATTTTGAAAGAGCAAATGAACTGGCAAAGGATAAAATAGTCTCGGAAAAAGATTTGATTGCTGCAAAAAATCAATACGATAATACCAAAGCAATTTTTGATAACCTGAACGAAAATTTTAGTGCTACCGGACAAAATATTTCTAGCCCGATGAACGGTTTTGTAAAGCAGCTTTTTGTGCAAAACGGCTCGTATGTTCAGGCAGGTCAGCCAATTTTAACTGTCACACAAAACAAATCGCTTTTGCTGTATGCCGAAGTGCAACAAAAATACGCTTCAATTCTGGGTTCAATTAATTCTGCAAATATTCGAACATTGCATGATAACCAAACATACACGCTTGAACAACTCAACGGGAAAGTTTTATCGTATGGAAAAGCAGCCAGCACCGACAATTTTTTAATCCCGGTTACTTTTCAAATCGACAACACTGGTAATTTTATTTCCGGTGGTTTTGTTGAAATTTACATCAAAACCATCACGAACAATCAGGCTTTGACTGTTTTGAATTCGGCGCTGCTTGAAGAACAGGGCGTTTACTATGTTTATGTACAGGTCAATCCCGAACTTTTTGAAAAACGCGAAGTGAAAATTGGCGGAACGGATGGGTTAAGCACCGAGATTCTCAATGGTATTACCGCAAACGACCGCATTGTTACTAATGGTACTATGATGATAAAACTTGCGCAAGCCACCGGAACATTGGATGCTCACTCAGGTCATGTACATTAAAACATTGCCATCATGATAAACAGCATAATTAAATTCTCGCTCAATAACAAATATTTTATCTTGTTGAGCGCAGTGGTGTTAATGACAGTGGGCTTGTACACCGCCGGTAATATGGATGTTGACGTTTTCCCCGACCTTACCGCACCCACCGTGGTTATAATGACCGACGCGCACGGAATGGCTTCCGAGGAAGTGGAACGCCTGGTAACTTTCCCAATAGAAACTGCCATGAACGGGGCAACCGATGTACGAAGGGTTCGTTCAAATTCTTCTCAGGGATTTTCGTTTGTTTGGGTTGAATTCGATTGGGGAACCGATATTTTTAAGGCCCGCCAGATTGTGAGCGAAAAATTGATTGCCGTTAATACCCAAATTCCTTTGGGTGTTGGCCAGCCAACCCTCGCGCCACAATCGAGTGTGATGGGCGAAATGTTTTTTATTGGTTTGCAGTCAGATAGTACAAGTTTAATGGACCTCCGCACCATTGCCGACTGGAATGTTAAACCTGTGCTTCTGGCCACCAGCGGAGTATCGCAGGTAACCATTATTGGCGGCGATTACAAACAATATCAGGTGTTAGCCGACCCCTATAAATTGAAATATTATGGTGTTTCCATGAGTGAACTGGCTGACGTTTGTAAAGGAATAAGTCAGAATTCAACCGGTGGTGCTGTTCGTCAATATGGCAATGAATATGCGGTTAGAGGTATTGCGCGTACTTCGGATATTGATGCACTGGGAAATTCCTATATCAAATCGCAGAACGGTAAACCTGTTTTGATAAGGGATATAGCCGAAGTAAGAATTGGAAGCGGTGTAAAAATGGGTTATGCTTCAGGGAATGCAAAACCAGCCGTAATTTTATCCATTTCGAAACAACCAAAAGCAAATACGGTTGATTTAACCAGGAGAATTGAAGAGAATTTGGCAGCGCTTCAAAAAACATTACCTGCTGACGTTAAGTTGGATACCAAAATTTTCCGGCAGGCCGATTTTATAGAAACTTCCATAAACAACGTAAAAAATGCGTTAATTGAAGGTGGTATTTTCGTCATCATCATACTGTTCCTTTTTCTTGGAAGTTTTCGCACAACCATTATTTCATTGCTGGCAATTCCCATTTCTTTGCTGGGAGCCGTTATTGTAATGAAATTGATGGGATTGAATATCAATACCATGAGTTTAGGTGGTATGGCAATTGCAATTGGGGTTTTGGTTGATGATGCCATTATAGATGTGGAAAATGTTTATAAGCGGTTGCGGCAAAACAAACAAAAACCGGTTGAGCATCGTCAGTCATCATTTTTTGTGGTTTTCGAAGCATCAAAAGAAGTAAGGGCTTCCATTATCAATGCCACTCTCATTATTATTGTTGCATTTATTCCGTTGTTTTTTCTCTCGGGAATGGAAGGTAGAATGCTTATTCCGCTGGGAATTGCATTTATTGTTTCATTATTCCTGTCGCTGATAGTTGCCATGACACTTACACCTTTAATGTGTAAAATGTTGCTTTCCGACGATAAATACCTTGATAAGAATGAAAAGGAGAAATGGTTAACCTCAAAGTTGATTCATAACTATCAACTTTCGTTGGAGTGGGCTTTACATCACAAAAGATTGGTTGTGTTCTCTTCGCTTGGATTATTTCTTGTTTCGCTGATTGTGTTTTCAACCATGGGACGAACTTTTTTACCCGAGTTTAACGAAGGTTCTTTAACCTTGTCGGTTGTTTGTAAACCTGGTACATCGCTTGAAGAAAGCAACCGGTTGGGGAATCTGGTTGAAACAGAATTACTTTCAATTCCGGAAATTTTAAGCACTGCACGGAGAACCGGTCGCGGAGAACTGGATGAACATTCACAAACCGTTAATAGTGCAGAAATAGATGTCAATTTTACGCTCAATGAAAGAACCCGCGATGAATTTATGACCGAAGTGCGTGCAAAAATCGCAGGAATTCCGGGCATTGCAGCTACCGTTGGGCAACCACTGGGGCACCGCATCGACAACATGATTTCAGGTACACGCGCAAATATTGCCATAAAAGTATTTGGAAGCGATTTGAATAAAATGTTTGGAATTGGCAATCAAATAAAAGCTTCAATAGCAGATGTTGAGGGATTGGTTGACGTAAACGTTGACCAACAAATTGAAATACCACAAATTCAAATTCGTGCAAACCGCGATATGCTGGCTCAGTATGGAATTACGATTGAAAAGTTCAACGAGTTTATTGACATCTCATTTGGTGGAGAAAAACTATCGGATATTTATGAGGGCCAGCGCCGGTTTGACCTTGTTTTGCGCTTGAACAACGATTATACAGGAACAATTGAAGGAATACGATCTGCCTTAATCGATACACACGATGGTAAAAAAATACCCCTGGAACAAGTGGCTGAAATTGTTTCGGTTTCAGGACCCAGCGCAATCAACCGTGAAAATGTACA
>DATITY010000269.1:0-44925 GCA_035467235.1 Draconibacterium sp.
GGAATTGCCTGAACCACCGCACTCGCACCCGCACCAGCAAACTTCGTATGTTGCCGAAGGTGAAATAATTTTTTACTGCGAAGGTGAACCCGACCAGCATTTGAAAGCGGGAGATATGTATGCGATTCCTTCAGGGTTAAAACATACAGTGAAACTGCTTACCAAAAATGTCCGGTTGATTGACAGCTTTTATCCGGTAAGGGAAGATTTTTTGTAAAAGAACTGAAAAATTGAAGGTTTGAAATTGTTGCTGATTTAAAATTTGTTGCCAGAACAAAAAAAGAGGCTGAACTCTTTTCAAGACAGCCTCTTTTTTCGATATCTGAATTTCAGATTTTATTTTTTGTATACTTTTTTATAACCATAAACAGCGCTGGCACCAAGTTCTTCTTCGATGCGAAGAAGCTGGTTGTATTTTGCCATCCTGTCAGAGCGGCTCAATGAACCTGTTTTAATTTGTCCTGCATTCGTTGCAACGGCAATATCTGCAATGGTTGAATCTTCTGTTTCTCCTGAACGGTGTGAAGTAACAGAAGTGTATCCTGCCCGGTGCGCCATATCAATGGCATCAAGGGTTTCTGTTAATGTGCCAATCTGGTTAACCTTTACAAGGATGGAATTGGCAGCGCCAAGTTCGATTCCTTTTTTCAGATACTCAACGTTGGTAACAAAAAGATCGTCACCAACCAACTGGCATTTGTCACCTAATTTCTGAGTTAATGCAACCCAACCATCCCAGTCACTTTCACTCATACCATCTTCAATTGAGTCGATTGGAAAATTGGCAACTAATCCGGCAAGGAATTCAACCTGTTCGGCAGAAGTTCTTTTTGCACTTGTTGGGGTTTCAAATTTTGCATAATTGTAAATACCATCCTTATAGAACTCAGATGCAGCGCAGTCGAGAGCGATGGAAATATCACCACCATCTTCGGCGCGACCTGGTTTGTAACCTGCTTTTTTAATGGCTTCGATTATGCTGTTCAATGCATCTTCCGTTCCTTCCAGTTTTGGTGCGAATCCACCTTCATCACCAACTGCTGTGCTTAATCCACGGTCGTGCAAAACTTTTTTCAGTGAATGAAAAACTTCTGCACCCATTCGCAAACCTTCGCGGAATGAAGTTGCACCAATTGGACGAATCATAAATTCCTGGAAAGCAATCGGAGCATCCGAGTGTGATCCACCATTGATGATATTCATCATTGGAACCGGTAATGTTTTTGCATTTGCACCTCCAATATAACGGTATAATGGAAGTTCAGAGTAGTCAGCAGCTGCTTTTGCTACAGCCAGCGAGACTCCCAGCATTGCGTTTGCTCCCAGATTCGATTTTGTTTTTGTGCCGTCCATTTCCAGTAATTTGCTATCGAGCGCTACCTGATCAGTTGCATCCATGCCAATTATTTCTTTGGCGATTACTTCATTTACATTCTCAACGGCTTTTAAAACTCCTTTTCCAAGGTAACGGCTTTTGTCGCCATCGCGCAATTCGAGCGCTTCGTTTTCGCCTGTTGAGGCACCTGATGGTACCGCAGCACGTCCAAATGCACCACTTTCAAGTAATACTTCAACTTCAATTGTTGGATTACCACGAGAATCTAAAATCTCTCTTGCTTTTACGTCGCTAATAAACATTGTGAGTAGTTTTTATTGTTTAACTTATTTTTGTTTTTATCAGAAAATCAGTGTTTTAAAACCGATTTGCTAAAGCAGCTCAAAGATAGTAAATTGTTCTGTTTCAAACAGAGAGTAAGTGGAAAGGTTATCATTATTTCATATTGTTTTAACCTGACAAAAAATGCGGGAATGCATGAATGCCATAATGCGTGAATGCATGAATTAAGAAAAAATGAAATTAGTTAACCTGATAACTGCCCAGTGACCAAATGACCAATGCCCAGTGACAAACTTTAAACTTTGAACTTTAAACTCTGAACTTCCCTATCTTCTGTATTTTTCCCCTGAAATGTACCTAAGTACATCAATTTCCTGAAATGTGAGCATACCACCTTTCTTGCTCAAATCCATCAATTCGTTAATTGTTTTGGCAAAATCATCCAGCTTTTCGATGTTGTCAACAATTTCAACAATAATTGGCAAGTCGCCTGAAAGTGCAAATATTTTTTGTGTGTGAATGGAGTGACTTGCCCCAAACGACATAATTCCTTTAGTAACGGTTGCTCCGGCAATTCCGGCTTTTCGGGCTTCAAACACAATTTCTTCGAACAACGGGCGGCCATGAACTTTATCGGTTTCGCCTATGTAAACTTTTAAAATCCCGGTTTTTTCTGAAATTTTCATCACAGTTGATTTAAAAAATTGCACGAATTAAAATGATTCCAAGGTAAACAGCCAAAATACCTAAAATTAAATTACCACCGACATTAAAAAAAAGCTGTCCATACGAATGTTCTTTAATCATTGTGAATGTATTATAACTAAACGCAGAAAACGTGGTAAAACCCCCACAGATGCCAACTGACAGAAAAATGCGCCATTCAGAGCTCATCAAATTTCCTTTTTCAGCAATTGCAAAAACCATCCCGATAATAAAACTTCCGGCAATATTGGCAATTAAAGTCCCCATCGGAAAAGTGCTGCTCATTCCTTTTTCAACATAAAACTGAACCAGGTAGCGCATCACACTGCCAATAAATCCGCCGGTACCAACAATCAAAATAGTTCTTAGCATTTTCAGGTAAATAGATTTAAACAACTATTTTTAAGTTTTCAAAATTAGTAAAAATGATAATACGGATTTTTGCAATTTTTTCATTGATAATTATTGGCTTTTACAGTTTTTCTCAGCAGGATATTCAAACTGAGCTGCAAAAAATACTTCAGCAGCCTGAATATCAAAATGCAACAGTTGGAATTCAGGTTGTAGATTTGGAAAATGGATTACCCCTTTTCGAATGGAATCCGGAGAAACTGATGATTCCTGCATCAACATTAAAAATTGTAACATCAGCCACAGCGTTGGAAATTCTTGGAGCCGGTTACCGCTTTAAAACAAAAGTGGGTTATGTTGGTGAAATTCTTAAAACCAACCATTTGAAAGGAGATTTGGTAATAGTTGGTGGTGGAGATCCAACTTTGGGGTCTGAATATTTCAGAGATTATGTTTTAAATGATAGTTTTTTAAGTGTTTGGGTACAAAAAATAAAAGCTGCAGGAATAAATCAAATTGATGGTGATATTATTTTGGATGGTTCAATTTACGATTCAGAAAAAGTTCCATCAACATGGATTTGGGGGGATATTGGAAATTACTACGGGGCAGGTGCAAACGCTTTTACGTGTTATGATAATTTATTCAGAATAACTTTTAAATCGCTAAAAGAAGCGGGTGAGAAAACAAAAATAATTGCGACTTACCCCAAAATTGAAGACCTGAAAATTATAAACGAAGTGATTTCGTCGGATGACAAACGCGATTTGGCCTGTGTTTTTGGAAGCCCGATAGATAAAAACAGGGTGATTCAGGGAACTATTCCTAAAGACAAAAGCGCATTCACAATAAAGGCGGCGGTTCACCATCCTGAAGAATTGCTGGCAAATGAATTGATTAGTCAACTTGCAAAAGATGGTATTTTTATTTCAGGTGAAGTAAAATTCGAAACCACCGATAAAAATCAATTACAAACCATATACATTCACGAATCTCCAGAACTGGCGGAAATTATCAAAGTGTTGAATCACGAAAGTGTAAATCTTTTTGCCGAGCATCTGGTTTTGCAAATTGCGGCAGAAAAAGCAGGTTTGGGTACTCGGGAAAAAGGAATCGAACTGATGAAAGAATTCTGGAATTCAAAAGCGGTTATCAATGAAAATTTCTTTATGGAAGATGGCAGCGGACTATCACATTTTAACGCCATTTCCTCTGCGCAAATAAATTCAATTCTCGTTTATATGGCTCAAAAAAGTGAAAACAGTGAAGTTTTTTTAAATTCCCTTCCAAATGCCGGAAATGGAACTCTTTCAGGTTATAGTACCGAATTTTTCCCTGAAAATTCTTTAAAAGCCAAAAGCGGCTCAATGACAAGAGTCAGGTGTTATGCGGGTTACATTAATACTGAAATGAAAAAAGAAGTTGCATTCACGGTCATGTTTAATCACTTCTCAGGATCGCATTCGAAACTTACAAAAGAAATAGAGAATCTTCTGTTTGCTTTAAAAAAGTCATTTTAGAAATTAAAATATCAAATTTTAATTACCATATTATCAATATGTTGTTATGTATTTTTCGATCTTAATCAAGTTAACAAAAATTAAAAATACAGATTTATCTTAAAAAAGTATTGACTTGTACTTTTATATGTTGTAACTTGTTTGCCGTATCCATTAAGTCAGATTAAATCAATAAGTGTTTTTAGCACATTCGGTAAGGACGTATAAATTAGATTAAATTTTAAAGTTAGTGAATTTGGTTATGTAATGTTTTCATGATTCAAATAGATTTAAAGGTCTTTAAATATTAGTAAATTAATGTTTCTATAATAAATGAGTAGATAATTAAATTTTAAAATGAAATGATACACACCTCGCTGTCGTTTATAACTAACGAATTAAATGAGTACCTGAAAATCAGGACAGGTTCGCCAACTGTTGACAGGGTATTCCTTACAAGTGTGGCTACAGAAGCCGGTGGTGTGGTAATACCTGAAAAATCGGTTGGTGTTTCGTTGATAAATATTGAAGAAGACAGAGTTTATAAAGATCAAAAATCGACAATCATTAATAATCAGGGGAATGTAGAGCATGTAAACCCTGAAATAAAACTAAATCTCTACATATTAATCTCAGCCAACTTTCAAAATACAGTTGAAAATGATTCATCAGACGATTATGTGGAGGGATTAAAACAGCTTTCTCTCATAATTTCATTTTTCCAGGCGAAAAATGTGTTTACACCTGAAAATTCGCCAAAACTGGCCGATTACGATCCGAATTTAAAAAAGCTGGTTGTTGAACTGTACTCATATTCATTTGAGCAGTTGTATAATTTTTGGTCAGTAGTCGGTACCAAATATTTGCCATCGGTACTGTACAAAGTGCGCATGATAACCTTTCAGGAAAGGGAATTCTTTGATTCGACAATTCCGATTGAAAAAATTGCAATCAACAGCAAAACAAAAAAACAATGAATATCATTTACAAACGGATATTGAATTTGGTCGTTGGCCACAACTACTTTAAAGATGGCTTTGATAAGTTCGTGACTTTATTTCCAACTGCTGCGACTGAAGTTCTATTCAGAAATGGTAAAATGTTATTTAAAAGGCTGCCAAACGGAATAACCGTATTATACAGAACACTCGACGACGAAACAACACCTTTTGTGGAACTTGCAAAAGATCAACACTTTATTTTTGTTGTAAAAACAGGAAATACGACTGGTTTACTGAACATTACTGATTTGGATGAATCGTTATCGAGACCATTTGGTACCGGAAAAATTATATATTTTACAAATAATCCTGCAACTGTTTCATTCAATAAAAATAATCCGGAAATTCTCTCCCACGAAATTATCGATTCTTTGCGAGGCCCTCTTTTTACTTATCAATTTAATATAAACGGCAATCCTTCAACTGTTAAAATAATTGTAACCGATGCTGAAGGAAATCCGGTTTCTGTCGGCAAAGATACAAATGGAGTTCCTTTTCCTGAAACCATTAACTTGTCAATCAGCACAAACAATATGTTCGAACAACAAATTGATTTGCGGGATTTTAAAAGAGGCCGTTATCAGATAGCTATTCGGAATGCAGCAGATACTGTTACACTTAAAACAGAGAAAATTTATGTTGATGAACAACTTGAAAAAGATAATATACTTGGAATAGTTGATATAGTGTACAATGCAGCTTCTGAGCATCTGTATGGCGAAACAGAAGAATACAGGCTTCAGTTTCGCAGTGCTGAGACTTTCTGGAAATATTATATCGTTAATAAAAGCAAAAATATTGACCTTGTCACAGAGTCATTGTTAATAAACGATTCCGGTTCTGTAAACGGATCTCCTTATGAAATAAATGATTTTCAAAGAGTTTATGCAAGTATAAAAATTTCTGCTAAAACTCCCGGAACTGTTGGGAATTCAATTGCTCTTGGATATACTGGTGGAGGAATTTTTCCTGCAGTTACCTTATCCGGTCAAACTCTTTCTGATGGTGCCGTAGGTATTTCGGCGCAAGGAACAATAACCATTATTAATAATGATGTAACAGGATATGTAGTCAGTATTGGTGGAAATGACTTTACCGAAGGACCTGATTTTACGAGAGGAACAACACCAGCAGACACTGCATCTTCGCTGATTGGCGCGATTAACGGAAATGGTTCTGTACCCGTTACGGCTGACATTCTTGATTACGATATCCTGGTAAATGATCTTAAAACTTTGGTTTTTAGTTCTGTGCAGAAAATTCCTTTTTACGAAATTCCAAAATTGAAACTGGAATTAAGTAAAACTTCTGACAATCAAACTATTGTTGCAAATCTTCCAAATCCATCACAAAGCGGAATTAAAAAGGTTTTTGCCGACAGGCTGGAATCGGAAGTGTATGTATTTATATAAATGAAACATTGAATAGAAATAATTTTTAAAACTAACTTAAAAAATAGTATTATGGCGAACTACAAAACTCCCGGTGTTTATGTCGAGGAAATATCGAAGTTGCCTGCCTCAGTAGCTCCGGTTGCCACAGCAATTCCCGCATTCATCGGTTACACTGAAAAAAGAGAAAAAAACGGGAAGATCCTGGCTGCCGCTACACCAGTAAGAATTACATCCTTACTCGAGTATCAGGAAATTTTTGGAGGAGCTTTCGATGAAAACCTTTCTGTGACACTTACTGGTGCAAGTGTTGCAGAAGCTGATACTACCATTGCAGTGGCAGCAGCAACTCAGTTGTCACCTTATACACTGTATAATAATCTGGTAATGTATTTTGGAAATGGAGGTGGCCCGTGTTATATCGTTTCAGTAGGTTTATATACTGATGAAGCAATTCCGGCAGATCCATCGGAACTTATTGATGTTACAGAGTTACAAGCAGGTTTGGCCGCAGTTGAAAAGGAGGACGAAGTAACTCTTTTGGTGGTTCCCGAAGCAATAGTATTAAGCGCGAACAACCGAAAAACCATTAACGACGACATGCTTGCACAGTGCAATAAATTGCAGGACAGGTTTGCAATTATGGATGCCGCTGTTTTGGGTGGAACGGTAAACGATGATGGAATTGGTTTCAGGGCCGATGTTGGAACCGATTATCTGAAATACGGAGCAAGTTATTATCCTTCACTTAAAACAACAATCGGATTAAATTATGAAAACTCGGGTGTTGCAATTACTGATAACAGAACAGGGGGAACTTTTACCGGGGGAATGACCCTTGAAAATGTTCTTAACGGCGATAATATTCCTGATTCGGCAACCGGCACAATTACTATCGATGATTTTTCACTATTGGCAAATGATGTTGTAACGATTAACGGACATGCATTTACTGAGGGTGTCGGACTTGATTGGCAAGCCGGTGCAACCAATGTGCAGGCTGCAACTTCATTACTCGCTGCAATAACTGCGTTTGTCGATCCGGATTACACTGCTAACAGAACATCAAATGTGATAACCATAACTGCTGTGGCTGGAAGTGCAGGAAACAGCATCGCAATGGTTTATACTGACAGTGGAAGTGGCAACGGAATCAGTCTTTCGGGTGCAACTCTTTCAGGTGGTTCTGATGGCATAAGTGCTGACAAAACCCTCTATAATAATATAGTTAAGGAAATTAAAAAGCAATTTGAAATTACACTTTACCCTTCGGCAGCAATGGCGGGTATATATGCACGTGTGGATTTTGATCGCGGAGTATGGAAAGCTCCAGCAAATGTAAGTGTTAGGTTGGTGAAGGATCCTACTGTAATGGTCACCGGCGAACAACAGGAAAACATGAACGTTGATGCTACAACAGGTAAATCTATTAATGTTATCAGAAAGTTTGCAGGCAAGGGGGTAATTGTATGGGGAGCCAGAACTTTAGCGGGTAACGACAATGAATGGAGGTATGTTCCGGTAAGAAGATTATTTATTTTTATTGAGGAATCGGTAAAAAAGGCAACCGAATTCGTGGTATTCGAACCCAACGATGCAAACACCTGGTTACGAACAAAGACCATGATCGAGAACTTCCTTTCAGGATTGTGGAGAGACGGGGCCCTGGCAGGTGCAAAACCCGAGCAGGCTTTTTTTGTAAAAGTAGGACTCGGAGAAACTATGACGGCGCTCGATATTCTCGAAGGCAGATTGAACATTGAAATTGGTTTGGCTGCTGTCAGACCGGCTGAATTCATTATCCTGAAATTTTCTCACAAACTGCAGGAATCATAGCATAATCACGATAAACAACAATAAAAAACGATAATATGGCAAATTACAAAACACCGGGGGTCTATATTCAGGAGATCTCGACTTTGCCTGCTTCAATAGCAGGCGTTGAAACGGCCATACCCGCTTTTATCGGGTACACTGAACGTGCTACTGAAAACGGAGATGATATAAAACTTCGGTTTGTGGCAACAAGAATCAGCTCGCTTCTCGAATATGAAGAGATTTTTGGCGGTCCAAATAACGAGAATATTTCCATAACAGTTGCCGACACTTTGGACTCAAACAATGTACTTACCAACAGGCAAATTACTGCAACTTTGGCTTCTCCGTCAAGCTACAAGATGTATTACCAGGTACAAATGTTTTATAACAACGGAGGTGGTCCATGTTACATTTTATCGGTTGGAAGTTACAGTGACACAGTTGCTGCACCGGCCGACAACTCTGTTGGAATTACAAGGGGTATTCTTGAGCTTGAAAAGGTGGATGAACCAACTTTGCTGGTTTTTCCTGACGCACATGCACTTGGTTCAGTAACAGATTATGGTTCTGTAATCAGCGCATCATTGGCTCATTGTGCAAAATTGCAGGACAGGTTTACCATTTCCGATGTGTATGGAACCGACATGACTGCTTTCCGCACAGCAATCGGTTCGGATAATATGAAATACGGTGCTGCTTATTATCCCAGCCTTAACACAGTACTAAATTATGGATTCAGCGAAACTGATGTAAATGTTGATACACATACCGAAAACGGTGGCGCGGCAACAGTTGATAATGTTCAGGGTGATAATTTAAGCGATTTGAGTGCAAGCCACCCAAGTTTGTACCGGTCAATTCTGGCAGAAATTAAAAAGATTTATGTGGAATTATCACCGTGTGGCACAATTGTCGGAATTTATGCAAGGGTTGACAGGGAACGCGGTGTTTGGAAAGCTCCGGCAAATGTGGGTGTAAGATCTGTTGTTGGTCCTGTTGTTAAAATTACTCACGAGGATCAGGAATTATTGAATGTTGATGCTTCAACAGGTAAATCAATCAATGCATTAAGGGTTTTTACCGGAAAAGGAACACTCGTTTGGGGTGCCCGCACTTTGGCAGGCAACGATAATGAATGGCGTTATGTGCCGGTCAGAAGACTTTACATTTACATTGAAGAATCAGTTAAAAAAGCGACTGAATTTGTGGTTTTTGAACCCAACGATGCAAATACATGGCTTCGGGTTAAAACGATGATCGAAAATTTCCTGACAACGTTGTGGAGAGACGGGGCGCTTGCCGGAGCAAAAACTGAAGATGCATTTTTTGTGAAAGTCGGGCTCGGCGTAACAATGACTGCTCTCGATATACTTGAGGGCAGGATGAATATCGAAATAGGCATGGCTGCTGTGCGTCCTGCCGAATTTATCATTTTAAAATTCTCTCATAAATTACAGGAATCATAAATAACAATTTGAATAATAATTAAACTTTTAAATAATACAATTATGGCAATAAATTATCCAGTAACAGTTTTCCATTTCCAGGTTGAATGGGGCGGACAAAGAATTGGCTTCACGGAAGTCTCCGGTTTGACTGTTGAATTGCAAAATATCGATTACCGCGAAGGAAGTTCTCCCGAGTATCAGGTGACAAAAATGCCCGGCATTCCCCAATATTCAAACATCACTTTGAAGCGGGGTATGTTCAAGGCCGACAATGAGTTTTTTCAGTGGCTCAATACAGTAAAAATGAACAGCATTGAAAGAAGGGATTTGACAATTTCCTTATTAAATGAAGAACATGCACCTGTAGTTACCTGGAAAGTAAAGAACGCCTACCCATGTAAAGTGGAAGGTCCCTCTTTAAATTCAACAGGAAATGAAGTGGCTATTGAAAGTATTGAATTGTGTCATGAAGGTTTGAATATAGAATTTTCTTAATGTAACCGATTCCTAATCAATTAATAAATGGCACTTTTTTATCCACCTGTCGGATTTCACTTTGTTGTTCGGTTTGAAGGCTTATTGCTGAAATACCCGGGCATACCTGATATTGGATTCCAATCCATCTCAGGTATTAATGCCGAAATCGGTATTGAAGAATATCACGAGGGTGGTGAAAACCGGTTTAAACACAGATTGCCCAATCCGGTAACTTACCAGAATCTTGTAATGAAAAGAGGTATGTTAATTGGTTCACAACTGATGCAATGGTTCAGGGATTCGGTAGAAAATTATGCTTTTGAAGCCAACGACATCACAGTTATTTTACTTAACGGTGACCATATACCGATTCAGGGATGGAATTTCATAAAGGCATGGCCGGTTAAATGGGACATCTCAGAATTTAACGCTGAACAGGGAACAATTGTGATTGAAAGCATTGAGTTTGCCTATCAGTATTTCAGACGACTTGACGTGACATCATTATTATAAAAAGATGCAAATATGATTGAAATCAGGGAATTGGTTATCAGGGCTACTGTGGAGGATTCGCCTCCTGACAACAGCCAGACAAGCCGCAGGGAAAATTTTTCTGATGAGGCTGAAAAAAAAGGATGCTGTTCGGAAACCATGGATATCTTGCTTCAAATTATCAATGATAAAAAAGAACGCTGATGGGATTACTGAATTTGTTCGACGGACTTGCTGAAGTTGCCAAGCTCACTATTGAAGCTTTTGAAGATGTGGATTTTAGAAATACAACTGGTAAGAAGTTTATTGTAATGTACAATCCAAATACATTCAGTCAAAACTACCGGTCGGTTTGGATTGACGAAACTCCACAGGGTGGCTCTGCCGATACACAGGCGTACCGTCGGTTAAAATCTGACCGTGTATCTTTCGATTTTCTTTTTGATGGAACCGGCGTTTCGGGAGTTGGCAATACCTCCATCGACCTGAATAAGAAAGTTAAAGAGGTTGGGCATGTTCAGGAACAAATTAACCTTTTTCTGGCAATAACACAAGGATTGAATGGCTCAACTCATGAACCAAATTTTCTCCAGTTGAGTTGGGGTACGTTTATTTTCAACGGGGTAATGGAAAGCGCAACAGTAACTTACAAGCTTTTCCATTCTTCGGGCGCTCCTTTAAGAGCAAACATAAATGCAACTTTTAAGCAATCCGTTTCCCGCACTGAACAGGCTGCGCAGGCAAGGTTAACGTCGCCGGATCTCACTCATTTTAAAATAATAAATGAAGGCGAAACATTACCACTAATTGCAAAAAAGATTTATGGTGATTCAAAGTACTACCTCGAAATTGCACGGGTCAACAACATCAATAATTTCAGAAAGTTAAAAGCCGGGCAGCAACTTGTGCTTCCACCAATTGATAAAAAAGAGAATGACTGATTCAAGAATAATACCAACACAGGCGGAAACCGACCTTGCAACCTTCACTGTTTTGTCGAACGGACAGGCAATCAGCAGTGAAATTGGCGTTGAAAGTATTTATGTTGTTAAATCGGTGAATAAAATTCCAACGGCAAGAATTGCTATTGTTGATGGTAGTATTCCAAGGGAAGATTTTGAAGTGAGTTCCGGAGATTTGTTTGTGCCGGGAAATGAGATTGAGATAAAAGCCGGATATCATTCCGATGAAAGCACCATTTTTAAGGGAATCATTACAAAACACAGCATTCAATCAAAAAAAGACAAACCTTCATTTTTAAATATCGATTTGAAAGATGAAAGTGTAAAAATGACCATCGGCAGAAAAAGTAAATATTTTGAAGATGTAAAAGACAGCGAGATAATTGAAGAAATTATTGGTGGTTATGGACTTCAGTCTGAAATTGAAGCGACAACTGTTACCCACAAGGAAATGGTTCAGCATCATGTCACCGATTGGGATTTTCTGGTTACCCGTGCCGAAGTTAACGGAAAACTCGTTTTTGTTGACGATGGTAAAGTTACGGTAAAAGCGCCCGACCTTTCTGCTGATCCGATTCTTGAACTTGCTTACGGACACAATGTTTATGATTTCGAAGCCGGAATGGATGCCCGTGATCAGTTTACCGCCGTTAAAAGCAGTTCCTGGAATTTTACTGATCAGGCAGTTATTGAAGGCGAAGCAGATGAACCTTCACTTACCGAACAGGGAAATTTTTCTGCTTCAGATTTGGCATCTGTTATCGGGCTGGAGGAACTGCCTTTGCAACATTCCGGGAAAATTGCTGACGACGAATTAAAAACATGGTCAGATGCCAAACTGATGAGAAGCCGTTTGTCGAAAATTAAAGGAAAAGTAAAGATTCAGGGATTCAGTGATATTAAACCAGGCGATGTAATTGAATTGGCAGGTTTTGGAGATCGGTTTAACGGCGTAGCATTTGTTTCGGCAATTGCACATCGAATGTCAAGCGAAACAGTGTGGTTTACTGATATTGAATTTGGCCTCGACAAAGACTGGTTCATTGATAATTACAATGATATTGTTGAAAAACCGGCATCAGGGCTTGTGCCTGCAATTCATGGATTGCAAATTGGCATTGTAACCAACATTCACGAAGATCCCGATGGTGAGGAAAGAATCAGGGTTAGGTTGCCAATTATTGATAATGAAAACGATGGTGTTTGGGCAAGACTCACAACGATGGATGCCGCTGATTCCCGCGGCTGGGTTTTCAGACCCGAAATTGGCGATGAAGTAATTGTTGGTTTTCTAAATGGCGATCCGCGCGACCCGATTATTCTGGGTTCATTATTTAGCAGCGCAAAACCTTCACCAATACAGCCCGAAGAAGAAAACAAAATAAAAGGATACGTGAGCCGCAGTGAAATGAAATTCACTTTTGATGACGACAAAGTAATTGTAACAACTGAAACGCCTAACGGCAACAAAATTGTTTTGAGCGAGGATGCTGGAAGTATTCTCATCGAAGACGAAAATGGCAACAAAATAGAAATGTCATCAGATGGAATAGTAATGGAAAGCGCAAAAGACATCAAAATAAAAGCTTCCGGCGATGTAAACATTGAAGGGGTAAACATAAATGTAAAGGCACAGGCACAATTTAAAGCCGAAGGAAGTGCTGGCGCAGAAATGTCAACCAGCGGACAAGCAAAAGTTAAAGGATCAATTGTAATGATAAACTAATAAAACGAATATGCCACCCGCAGCAAGAGTAACTGATACAACCACCCACGGCGGCACCATCATCGGTCCGGGCGAACCGACCGTTTTGATAGGGGGAATGCCGGCAGCAGTATTGGGCGATAATCATGTTTGCTCTTTGCCGCCCAACGTTCACCCACTTACTGTTAGTCCGTTTCCAATGGGAAGTGCAACAGTTTTAATAGGGGGTAAACCGGCAATCAGGGTGGGAGATACGGCAATATGCGGGGCATCAGCAGCAGTGGGCGAACCAACAGTAATGATAGGATAAATGGGAAAAATCAAGATAGACGAAAATTCATTTCTCGGCCGCGGATGGTCGTTTCCGCCGGTTTTTGCCAGGGGCGATCACGGCGTGGAAATGGTTGACGAGGAAGAAGATATTAAGCAAAGTCTGATAATTCTGCTTTCAACAATAAAAGGAGAACGGATAATGCAACCTGATTATGGAGCAAATATGGAAGATTTACTGTTCGAACCATTAACTGTTTCATTTGCAAAAAGAATGAGCGATCAGATTGAACGGGCTATCCTTTTTTATGAACCAAGGATTAAAACCGATGACATCAGTTATAATCAGGATAATGCAAATGGACTGGTGGAAATAAGGATTGATTATACCATAATTGCCACCAACAACAGGCGCAATATTGTTTACCCGTATTATTTAAACGAAGGAACTGATATATCTGAAAAATAAAGGCACATGTCGGTAAATTGTAACTCAAAGAATCCGCTGCAACGCGATGGAACCAGCCAGGAACAAAGAATACTGAAAACTTTGCTCCCCGGTTATGTTGCTGTTGACGAACGAAATATTGAAGACCTCAAAACTTTTGTAACCAAATACGCCGAAGAAATCGTTTATTTCGATTTAAATAATCTGGCTGATGGTAATTGGAAAGACTTCTTCGATAAGAAATTCGATGAAGGCAGTCAGTATAATTCTCCTCATTTTGCCTTGTTCATTGCATTTTTGAAGCTTTTCAAATATGCACAGGACGAATTGAATAAAATAACAAAAAAGCATCTTGATTTTTACTACCGCGATGTGCTTCATTTGGTTGAAAAACCGGCAGTACCCGACCAGGTTTACCTAATATTTGAGCTTGCAAAACATGTTTCAACAACCCTGCTGAATAAAGACACTGAATTTAAAGCAGGAAAAGACGAACCTGGAAATAATGTGGTTTATACATCGAAAGAAGAAACATCGCTTAATAAGGCAACAGTTGCTGAAATAAAAACTGTGTTTACGAATAAGCACAATATTTTTTCTGGCTACTCACCTTATCCTAAAAATGATTACCGGCTTTATCATTCTGCGGTTGCCAATTCCGAAGATGGGAATGGAGCAGAACTGACCAGTGACGACAAAAGCTGGCGAACCTTTGGCGGAATAAAATTTCCGAATTTAAACTCAGGAAATACCGATGCACTTGTGGCTGATCGCGATCTTTCCGAAATCGGTTTTGCAATTGCTTCACCCAATCTGTTTCTTGCTGAAGGTGAACGAATAGTAACCATTTACCTCAATTTACCAAAAACATCGGTGCTGGATGACATTAACAACGAACTTCTTTATGATGCTTTCAGTTTAAAATTCAGTGGTGAAGAAAAGTGGATCGAACCTATATGGGAAAAAACTTATTCTTATGGTTTTGGCGAGGTTGATCAAATTGTTGCGAAACGCGTGCTCGACTTTATTAATTCAGCAAAAAGTGCAGTAGATATTGCCGGAAAGGAACCTTCAGAGGGTCCGGTTTTCGACAATCCATTAACCGGATTTGGCAATCAGATAAGAGATTACGATATTGGAATGACGGTGGCTTCACGCATTATTACTGAAAGAAATAATCTGGGATCTGCAGGATTTACCAGTCTCGATCAGTTATACGCAGTAAAATACGTAGGCGTTGATAAAATAAACGACCTGGTTTATAGCTTTGGCGACCCGATTCACTTCACTAAAATAGATAAGGAAAACTGTCGCATAATCATTAAACGCACCATCACTCAAAACCAGGAAGCAATTGTTGCCTACAATGAGGAAGCGCTTCTCGACCCGATTAAAACAAAATGGCCGGTAGTGAAAATCCTTCTCAATACAAAAAGCACGGTCAATCCGTTTATTTATAAATTTCTCAAAGACTTAAAAGTAGAAAGCGTTGATGTTGTTGTAGATGTCCGCGAAGTCAAAAACCTGATCATTCAGAACGATCAATCTGTTCTTGATCCAGGCAAACCATTTCAGCCTTTTGGCAACCGCCCGATTGTAACTTCCAATTTTTACATCGGTAGTTGGGAAGTTTTTCAGAAATCGCTCAATAAACTCAATGTAAACCTGAGATGGTTTGGGTTACCTGACGATGCCAACGGATTTGGCGATTATTATAACAAATATTACTATCCGGCAGGAGTAACACATCGAAGTAATACATCCTTTTTGGCAAAAACCAGTTTGCTCGACAAGAAAAGCTGGAAACCAGTAACACCGGAAAATAACGAACTTTTTGCCGATACTAGCGGCAAACTGCTTGTTAATAATGTTTTAGCTTTTAACAATTCCGATCCGCAAGGCGAACCTCCGGTAACAGTTTTGGGCAATGTAAAACGTGATTACGAACTTGAAACTTTTAATGAATATGACCAGAAAAGTCAAAAAGGATTTTTAAAAATTACTCTGGATCAAACAGATTTTGGTCACAAAGATTATCAGTTGTCATATACAAGAGCGGTATTAAACGCTATTAATTCCGACCCACCAAAATCAGATTATTCAGAGGATTTACCAAAAGAACCATATACGCCTCAAATTGAAACTATTTCGGCTGATTATGTTTCGGCTGTAAAAATTAATACAGTCAATGTTAAAAAAGAAGATTACAATGAAAGGATAGAACAGGTTTTTGCTGTTCATCCGATGGGTGTTGGCGAAATAAATACCACCAGTTCGGGTAATTTTTTGTTCCCGCAGTACAATAATGAAGGTGAACTTTACATTGGCATAAAAGATTTGGTTCCGCCACAAAACCTTTCGGTATTATTTCAGGTTTCTGAAGGCTCTTCCAATCCCGATTTAAAACCACCTGCAATTAAATGGAGTTATCTGGCAGATAACAACTGGATTGATTTTTCGGATCAGAATATTTTGTCAGATTCCACAAAAGGTTTAATTACAACAGGTGTTATCTTGTTTGACATTCCTTCAAAAGCATCAAAAGACAACAATGTACTTACCAACGGTTATTACTGGTTTCGGGCATCGGCAGAAAAAGAATCCGATGGAATTCCAAATTTGATTGATATCAGGTGTCAGGCTGCCAAAGTTGAGTTTAATGATAAAAACAATGACCCGAATTACCTGATAAAACCACTTCCTGAAAAAACGATTTCGAAAATGGTTGTTGCCGATTCGTCAATCAAAAAAATTGAACAGCCTTTTACCTCGTTTGGAGGCAGAATTAAAGAAGAAAGTGATGAATTTTATACTCGTGTCAGCGAACGGCTCCGACATAAAAACAGGGCAATTACTATTTGGGATTACGAAAAAATAATTCTGCAAAATTTTCCATCGGTATATAAAGTAAAATGTTTGAACCACACCCGTTTCGAAGGAACATCGACAAGTATTAACGAAGCCGCACCCGGAAACGTGAGTCTGGTTGTTGTATCGAATATCAGAAATAAAAATGCGGTTGACCCGTTAAAACCACGAACCAGTCTTGTAACGCTCGACGATATTAAGAATTTCATCAAAAAAATTCAGTCTCCTTATATCAACCTTCACGTTTATAATCCTTTGTTTGAGGAAGTTCAGGTGAAATTCAATGTTCGTTTTTATTCAGGTTTTGATAAAGGAATTTACTCGGTTAAACTGAACGAAGCTTTAATAAAATTTCTTTCGCCCTGGGCATACGCAACAGGCTCGGACATTGTTTTTGGAGGAAAAGTACACAAATCGGTCATACTGAATTTTGTTGAGGAACAGGAATATGTCGATTATATCACATGTTTCGAAATGTTCCATATTGTACCCGGCGATCCGGCCAACGATCCTGAAAAAAATGTAGATGAGGCGATTGCTTCAACATCTGCTTCGGTTCTTGGCTCGGCATCAGGTCATTTAATTACTGTTCTGGAAAATGAAGGCGAATGTGCCTGCGATGATAATGTTGTTGAAACTATTGAAATAGCGTCATCGGATGAATGTCCGTGCGATTAAAAACAATTACTGAATGTCAGAATCAATTACCATATCAAAAAAAGCACCGGAATCGAAAAGCCAGCAATATGACTTTCTGCGCGAAGAAGGAATTAAATATATTCAGAAAGTTGCCGGTAAAATATGGACTGATTATAATATTCACGATCCGGGGGTGAGTATTCTGGAAGTGCTGGCGTATGCAATTACCGAATTGGGATACAGGGCTTCATATAATATTGAGGACTTGCTGGTAAATGATCCGAACGATAAAAATGCCCGCGATATCCGTAATTTTTTTACTGCCCGCGAAATACTTCCCAATTCTCCGGTTACCATTAACGACTACCGGAAACTGATGATCGATGTTGATATTCACGATTTATCAGAAACTAACTGCCAGCATGTGGGTATTAAAAATGCATGGATAGAAAAATCGAAATCGAACGAAATACCTGTTTATGTTCATAAAAATGAAAGCAAACTGAGTTATTTGCCCGATCCTGCAATTCCCGGACAGAAACCAATTGACATTGGCATTTTGTACGATATTCTGCTGGAGTTTGAAAAGTGCGACAAATACGGCGATTTAAATGAAAACTCGCTGATCAGAAATCTGGTAATCGAAGAACATGCACTTGATACAAATGTTAACGGCCTGACTGTAAAGATATCTGTAGATTTTCCGCGTTGGGATAGTGAAAATACTGATTGGAATGAACTGGTTAGCGTAAAATCTGATATTCAAAAAATCACGGTCAGGTTTTCGAACGTTCCGGATAACTACAATTTTACTTATGTAATTGAAAACCAACTGGTAAAACTGAAGGGTACAATTACAACAGCTTCAGATATAGCACCGGTTCCGGGATTGTTGGAAATCGAAAACAAAATCAATAATTTCATTTATTATGATGAAGATAGCTTGCTGGCATTTTACCTTCAGAAGATTAAAAAGATAAAGGAAATTGTTGAAGCTGTAAAATCCCGGTTACATGACAACCGAAATTTGTGCGAAGATTTTTACAAATTAAGCGCGTTGAAAGTTGAAAAAATAGCAGTTTGCGCTGATATTGAATTGGAAAAAGAAGCTGATGTTGAAACCGTTCAGGCAGAAATATATCATGAAATCGCGAAGTTTCTTTCGCCAACTGTTTATTTTTACACGCTCGACGAAATGCTCGATAAATGCAAAAAGCTGCATGAATTGGCCATTCTCGACATCGATATCAGCAATAAATTTTTTGTGGTCGATAAAAATCTTGACGAACTTCTCAAAGAAGGCGATACAATTTCAATTTCAGATTCTAGAAGCAACGACGGCGATTACACGGTTAAATCGGTTTCAATTGATTCTGATACTTCGACAACAAAAATTTATGTTACTGAAGATATTTCATCTGATTTACTTACTGAAAATGAGCTTTTAACGTTCTATTTCATAGTTGAAGATGAATGTCTTTCTGTTGACCGGATTTTTGAAGGGCCTGCACTCGAACACGGTTTTATCGACGACAACGAACTGGCAAAAGCAGACAGGAAAAAGTACATCCATGTTTCCGATCTCATTCACATTATAATGGATGTTAAAGGTGTTGTATCAGTAAAAACCATTCAAATTGCAAATATTCCGCAGGATAATGAAGATGGATCAATTGAATCGAAGGTTGTAAAATGGTGCCTGCAATTGGCTTTCGAACAAAATTATGTTCCCCGGTTGAGTGTTCTCGATTCGAAAATTATTTTTTACAAAGATCAGTTACCTTTCCGGGCATCTGCTTCAAAAGTGGAAGAGTTGATGAATGACCTTGAAGACAATGAACGGGTCCCGAAATTGTTTAATCCGGTTCTTAATTTTGAAATTCCAAAAGGTACTTACCGCGATTTGGAAAGTTATGAAAGCATTCAGAATGAATTTCCATTAACATACGGAATTGGTGAAGAAGGCCTGCCAAACATGGGAAAAAACAGCTCGGTGAACGAACGTAGGAAAGCGGGTGCACGACAGCTAAAAGGTTTTCTGATGCATTTCGATCAGTTGCTGGCCAATTATTTTTCTCAGCTGACTCACGTAAAAGATCTTTTCTCGATGAACGCGGAAAAAGATGAATTTGGAAATTACATTATTGGAAGAACATATTACACGCAACCATTATTTGATATTGTTCCAAATGCCGATGAACTGTATGTTGACAAAAATGGTCATGCAGTCTCGCTGAATGCTATTGCAGAAAATGAAGAGGATTTTTTTATCAGGAAAAACAAATTTCTCGATCACCTGCTTGGCCGTTTTGCCGAAAATTTTACCGACTATGCATTGCTGACATTTAAAATATCTGGGGAAATTAAAGCGTCCCATGAACTTGTGGAGGATAAGCTGGCATTTTTGAATGCTTATCCTTCCATAAGTTCGGCCAGGGGAAAAGGATTTAATCATCAGGAACCCTGCAAAATCTGGCATGTCGGTAATATTTCAGGACTCAGAAGAAGAGCTTCTTTTCTTGCAGGAATTGAGGAATCCAAAGTTGATGATTTGCATTTTTCCGAAGGTTTCGCTGTCGTTCAATCCGGTGATGTTTTTGAAATTCAGATTTCAAACTCCACTCCCGAATTATTGCTGAAAAGCTACGAACCGTTTGAAAGTGAAGCTGATGCAAAGCTGGCACTTGAAAAAATAATTCTAAACGGTTTGAATAAGTTTAACTATCAGGTACTTTCTGAAGATGACTTAAACTACTATTTTACCCTCGATTGCGGTGGAACTGATGTTTTGGGTATCAGTGAAAAAGACAATTACACTGATGGTGTCCCCGGCGGTGAACTGGATAAAGATATTGACGAGCTTGTACAGCTTTTTACCAGCGAATTTTATAATAACATCGAATCGAACCGGAATAACCTGGCGTGTCCGTTAATCAATTACATTCAATACAGTATTAATGTTGAAATGGAACCAAATCCGCCTGTTGCAGTGGTCAGTTACGAACTTTTTGCAAAACCTTTCAGCACCGGTGAATCTGATAAACTGCTTGCAGGGGAATACGTTATTGAGGGTGAAAACAAATCGGAGGTGGATATTATCTCGGTTGATACCGTTTTAAAGAAAATAGTAATTGACGGCAACATTGCAGACATGTTAAAAACCGGCGATGTTCTGGTGATTGAAGATTCGCAGGATAATGACGGAAATTATACAGTAGTTTCTTCAGTTGATGTTGACGGAACAACTGTAATCGTTGTGGGTGAAGCAATTACATCGAATGTTGTTCCGTTGGGCGAATTACTTTACAATACCGAAACTGAAGCAAACCTGCAAAAAATGGCAGAAGAACAACTTCATGAAATTCTCTGGCAACTGATAAACAATGCTTCGCAAATTGGTAAATATTATTTCTCTGCGGAAAGCGGAAATTACAGATTTCGCATTTTCAACAATTACGGAATTGATTTGGCTGAAAGTGTTGGTTCTGATTTTAACGATCCACTGGCTTTTGAGATAACGAACCTACTTTCGGGAGTAATTCAAATAACAGGTTCAACCGGTAACAACGGCGAATACACAATAACTTCGGCAACGGCTGACGGTGCTGATATTACAGTTACCACAACCGAAACTTTACCTTCGTCAGTTGCTGACGGCACAATTGGTTTTACCGAAACTTTCGCATACTCTGCAAATAAGGAAGACAATAGTTTAGCGATTGAAACCGACCTTACCGGAAATTTATTTAAAGGCGATATTATCAACGTATCCGGATCTGAAAGTATAGATGGAAATTACACCATTTTTTCCATAGAATTGGTCGGTTCCGGTACGGTTATAAAAGTGGAAGAACCTGTTCCGGCTGATGATAATACCGGGGAATTAAACTATTCCAAATCATTCGGAATTGAAAAAGTTACACCCAACACAATCACTTTTAAAGGAGGATATGATACAAAAGCCGTTGAACTTTTTATTGATTTTATCATTCAGAAGTTTTTCAGTAATGAAGGATTTCACGTTGTTGAACATGTTTTGTTACGCCCAAAAGTAAAAGGAAAACATTTTGTTGAGGCAACTCAGGAAACATTAACCGATGGACTGGCTAATCTGGGTTCATTGTATTTTTACGATACACTGCCCTTATTTTCAGCCAGCAGCGCCACAAACGTTTTCAAGGTAGAAGGTGATTTAACAAACGATCTCGATGCATTGAAAACCACTGCTGTTTCAAGTGAATTTATCATTACCGGAACCGGAACAGATGATGCAATATATCAAGTGAAAAGCGTTCAATACGATGCTGGCACAAACCGTACAACCATCAAAACGGTAGAAAATGTGCATTCCAATATCCTTTTTTCTGCTGCCTACGGTAAACTTTCTTATTTGAAAGGCGCTGTAATCACTGGTCTTTCAAGCAACAACTTAAGTATCACTATTTCTGATATTAAATCATTGAAGATTGTCAACGGGGAAATAGTGGAAATCAGAGGTTCAACAGATAAAATTAACGATGGCCGTTACCAGGCAAAGGAAGTAATCGATCATGACGGAACACAGGAGATAATTATCAATCGCGTTGAATCGGAAATTGAAGACAGTTTACTTCAGATTGTTATCGATGATGAAAAATGCGATGATTGCCAGATACAGGATCCTTACACCTGTGTTGCCAGCGTGATAATTCCTCACTGGCAGGGAAGGTTTGACAACATGGATTTCAGGCGCTTCTTCGAAAGGCAGTTGCGGCTGGAAGCTCCCGCTCATGTTTTCCTTGTAATCTGCTGGATTAGTTGTGAACAGATGACTGAATTCGAAACAAAATACAAAGCATGGCTGATAGAAAATGCCAGAAAAGATAAAGATTTTGGAATGTTGTCGGTTCGCCTGAATGAATTTATTGACATTCTTGGCCGGCTTCGGAATGTATATCCTTCGGGAACTCTTCATGACTGCGAAGAGGATGAAACGCTTGAAAATGCAGTTATACTTAATTACTCGGTTTTAGGAAATGCTTAAAAATTAAATACAATGAGTGATATTCTAAATACGTACCCGGTTTTCGAACGCAACCAGGTACTTACAAGTACCCAGCTCAACAATCTGGTCAATTATCTTGATCAGCAAAACAGGTTGACAAGAGCCAGACTGATAGGAATGGGAGTAGTTTGCGGATTGGAGGTAAGTTATGACGCGAGTAGCAACACAATCACAATCTCAAAAGGAACAGGAATCACGTCCGAGGGTTATCTTATTAATATTGGTGAGTGTATTACCGTGAAATACCGGTCATACACTTTGCCGTCCGGAACGATTTACGAACCTTTTGTTGATTCGAATAACAAACAGGATATCAGTTTATTCGAGTTGCTCACTGAAAGTGCAAAAGACGGAACAGATGACAATACACTTGAAGATGAAACTTTTCTTAGCGACAAGGTGGTTTTGCTTTTCATCGAAAGTTTTGACAAGGATCTCAAATCGTGCCTGGGAAAAAGTTGCGATGAACTGGGTAAGGAAAGGATTTTGACCCTTCGCAAATTACTCATCAGCAAAACCGACCTTCAAAAAGTTTGGAACAGAACAAATACAGGCAAACTCGACGCTTTGTTTCCCGAAAAGTTTGAGCTGCCTGTAGTAAATATGCAAAGGGTGTTATTCAATCCTGATAGCACACACTCAAAGGATTACAATGATTTTTCGAAAAATTACGCACACGCAGTGCTGCAGGTTTTCGATAAAATTATTGAGGCACTTTCCGAAACTTACAACATTTACAGGCCGCTGCTTCTAAAATCGTATGGCGAGAAAAATCCGTTCGAAAACAATCCAATAAACAAAATACTGGCAAAATTGCAGAACTTTCTCAATGATTCTGATGCCACATTGAAGTCGTATCTTGGAGTTCAGTACGTTTACGATTTGTTTCAGGATTTAATACTGGCTTACAACGAGTTCAAAAATGCAGCCTTTGATCTGATGTCGGAGTGTTGTGTCGATATGTCGAGATTCCCGAAACACCTTATGCTTGGAGAAGTAATGGCATCGACAACAACACTTTGCGAAAACTCTCAATTTCGGCATCATTTTATTCAACCACCGATTTACAACCTGCAAAAGTTATTGGTACAACGGACGATTGCATTGCATAACCGGATAGTTTTAATGTTGGAAAGCTTTGATATTAAGAGAATTAATGGCCCAAAAATTGAAGATTTAAAAATAATTCCAATTCGGATAACACCAAGTCTCGAAAAAACAACGACTTTAAGTTTGCGTTCAATTCCGTGGTATTACGATTTAAAAAAGGTTAGCAGTTATTCTGCTCTTGGCAAATTAAAAGATTACTGGAATTTTGATGTCAGCCGAAAATGTGTATCAGAAACCGAAGGTCTGGTTTTAAATTACGATGACCAGTCAAATGATCAGTCGGTTGCAAAAAATAAGCTTGCAACGCCGCTGTTTTATGATATTCAGGATTATTCATTTCTGAGAATTGAAGGTCAGATTGGTGTTGATTTTAACCTTGCACTTGAAAAAATAAACAACCTGAAAGCGCAGTTTAACCTGCCTTTCATTACAATGGCTTTACAACTCGATACAAATGCCTCCACTCTGGCGTTGGATTACAAATGCGGCTTTGAAGATATTCAGGAAGAATACCGGTTTTTAAAACTCAGCTTTTGCAGATTTACTGGCGATATTCGCGAAATGTATAAATTCATAAGGGAAAATGAGGATTTGATTTTTGATGGAGAAAAAGAAGACAATCATTCGGAATTTCTGAAAAAATCAGAGGAAATTGTTGAAACGCTCAGTAAATTGTGCGAGTCGATGCCCGAATGTTTCAGCCAGTTCAGTTTCGAAGAATTTCAAAAGGGATACAAATTTTTACTCGAAAGAAGCATCGAATTATTACTCATAGATTTGAAATTGCTGGAAAAAATCAATATTAAAAAGGAAGATGCAGATAAACAGGTTCCGTTGATTAACGGCTTTATTCAAAGGCTTTCACCAATTGTAAATAAGATAATTGATCTCCTGTTTTACAACCGGTTTTTGCGCTTATATTATTCATTTAAAAGAAGGGAATATTACCTGAAAAAAACGACGGGAGTATTCTCAAATTACATCCGTAAAAATCCCGGAGTTGAACACCAGGCCGGTGTGCAAAAAGGTGGAACTTTTATTTTGGTGTACATAAACGGTGCAAATAACAAGGTGATTGCCGATTTTAGCCTTCCGTATTTATGTTGCAGCACCGACAATTGTGTGCCCATGTGCGACAAGGAAGGTGGTTTTATTTTTGATATCGAGCCATTTGCCCGACCTGATTATGCTGTTACACTGGTTGGTATCCCGGTTGAAATTGATGTAATGAGAAATGACGATAGTTTCTTTGGCGGAGAGTTTATTATTAAAGCAGAAGAAACTTCGCAATTTGGAGGTCACATCATTCAAAATTCCGAAACTGGTCCATTAAATTATATACCTGAGAAAGGATTTTTTGGTATTGACACCTTTACCTATATTTTGATTAACAAAAGAACCGGAATTAGCGATAAAGCAACGGTAACAATTGTAGTGAAAAAACCTGATGAACAAATTAAGGTTTGTTATACTGTTGAAATTCTGCAGTGCTGGGGCGATAAATCGGTGATGGAAACGCTCAGAATTCGTGGAATTAAATTCACCGAAGGAGACAATATTTTTGAACTTTTACTAAATGATTTACGAAAAACCGGTGGATTTACAGAAGCTGAAATAAAAGGCAATGTCCTTGAAAGCCCTGAACGGCGGCGGGCGTTGCTCAATTGTATTGGAATACCCAACAATGATACTACAACATACGAACAACTGGGTCAGTTAATTCTTGATTATCAGAAGAGTAATTGCGGAACTGTGCAGCCAGCAAAAGAATGTTACTCGGTAGAAATTTTACAATGCTGGGGCGATGAAGCTGTAAAAGAAACAGTTGAACGTCGACAAATCAATATTTCGTCAGGTACAAATATTTTTGAAGCTTTACTGAACGATTTGAGAAAAACAGGAGGTTTTACTGAAAATGAAATCACTTCAAACGTACTTGAAGAACCCGAAAGAAGGCGCGGTTTGCTGAAATGTTTGGGAATTCCATTTGATAACGCTACAACATACGAACAATTAGGACAGTTAATTCTTGATTATCAAAGGAGTAATTGCGGATCGGTTCAACCAGCAAAAGAATGTTACACAGTTGAAATTCTTCAGTGCTGGGGTGATCAAAACGTTCAGCAGATACTTAAAATCAGGGGAATACAGGCATCTGGCAATATTTTTCTGTTATTGCTGAATAGTTTAAGGGAAACAAAAGGATTCACACAAGCAGAAATGCAGGAATTAAACGACAACAGAATTGAGGCGTTGCTAAAATGCATTGGAATAACGGCACCAGCCGGAGTAAAGCCAATGGAAATCCTGATTCAATATCAGGTACAGAATTGCCAGGCTTCCGCTGCCAAACCCGCTGTTGCAATTGATGTGACTATTTTGCCAGCTGCTGAAATTGTAAAAGTTTTAGAAACACGTGGTATTAAAATGAGCGCTACCGATTCGAAAGAGAATTTGGAAAAAGCGCTTGCGTCCAGTACTGGCGGGAATGAACTCACCGAACCTGAATTACTGGTTTTAACACGCGATTCGCTGGCGAATATTCTGAACAACAGAAACATAGTTACCAGTGCAGGCGAGAATAAAACACAGTTGGTTAAAAAGTTATTTAACCGGGGATAATTAATAGTTGAATGAATGAACAAAAACACATTATTAACAGGAGCGTTCTGGAACTTAAAGTTCCGGGTCGGGTGCGCGCTCAGCTAATTCAAAATAAAACTTCTGATATTGTCCGGCAAAAGCTTCAACCGGCGCTGGACAACCTATTCTCAAAATTAACTGGTAACGAGGAAATTGTCAGAATTGATAAACTAGAGATTGATCTTGGAACAATTTCTGAAAATGACCTAGAAAATGAGTTTGTAGAAATGGCGATTAAAGAGGTCGAATATAAAGTTAATGCCCTTTTAAGATTAGGAGTTAACAAAGCCAAATTGAGTCCGGCTAATGGCAAGTCTTTGAATATCAATGGTGATTTTATTGCTACATCCAAATCGCAGGATTTTCTGGAGCAATTCATTTATTTTCTGAAAAATGGTCATTTTCCCTGGTGGCACAAATCATCGGTCAGAAATGGTGAATCGGCATTAAATGCAAATAAAAATATTTTCAGGGAGGTATTGAATGTTGAAAATGAATTGCTGAAAAACAAAATAATTCCATTGCTTAAAAATAATCGGGTCAGAAAAAGGCTTGTTTTTCAGTTCAATCATTCTTATTTGTACGAGCTGCTTAAAAGGTTGAATGCGAAACTGTTTGAAAGTTATTCCACACTGTTTCAGTATTTACTTTCCTGTGCTGATTCTTCAAAATTGACAAAGACTTTAACAGATAGTTTTTATGAAATTGTACTTGAATATTTCAGCATTGAATTGGAATTGAAAAGTGAAGATCAGAAGATAGGTTTTATAAAAGATATTCTTGATTTAAGTTTAGCTCAACATTCTGACAATGAGAAGGATTTCATTCTTACTCAAATAATTCTCACTTCGCAATTCAACTACCAAAAATCAGGCCGAAGTGAAAAATCATTGACAATTGCGGCTGTTGTTCAGGCGGCAACCGATTTAAATTCACCCGGCAAAACTTTACAGGAGACTATTCAATATTTTCATGAAAAAAATGAACCTGTAATCAAAAAACTCATTGATCGATTTTCTGAAAAAATGCAAAAGATGGCCATTGAAAATATTGAGTACAAAAAAGATGAATTTTCTGCAGGAAGTAGTCCGATAATTCAGGGAAATGAGCAGGAGGTTAAAACAAAAAATAAAAACAAGACATTTTCGCTTTTTCCTCCTCAACCTTCAACCGATGCCGAACAAATTGTTATTTATAATGCGGGTTTGGTGCTCATTCATCCTTTTCTGAAGCATTTTTTTGAAGGATTAAATTTACTTGATAAAGAACTCCGGTTCAAAAGTCAGTCCGATGCATTTAAGGCAATTCATCTTTTACAGTTTATTGCAACCGGAAATGAAACTTCGCCGGAGGAAGACCTTACGTTAAACAAAATTTTATGTGGACTTGATATTGCGGAGCCTGTTACAAAAAATGCAGAGCTTTCAGTGGAAGAAAAAGAGGAATGCATTTATTTAATAAAAACTGTTTTGGAAAGGTGGAAGGCGCTGAAAACCACCAACCCGTCAGCACTTCGCGATACTTTTATTCAGCGTGAAGGAATCCTTAAACAAGCCGGCCAGTCGTGGAATTTAACCATCGAAAGAAACACTTTTGATGTAATGCTGGAAAGATTGCCGTGGTCAATCAGTTTTGTGAAATTACCCTGGTGTGAACAAATACTTTATGTAGAATGGTAGATAAAAACAAAATAACAGCAAATGCAACAGATATCGACCGGGAAATCGCCTGGTTCAAGGAGATTCTGAAAACGCGATCGTTGCTGAATGCTAAAAAAGAAACCGAATATAAAAGTGTTTATGATATTGCTCCGCCGAATTTGAATGGAAGTGGATCGGCTTTTTCTGTTTTTATTGAAAAGCATCAATTGGATTTCGAAGAAAGGTTTTTGCTTGCATTGGCTTTGGTTCCTCATGTTAAGCCCGAATTACTGGACATGTTTCTTGTGAAAAATGAAGCCACCCAGCAAATTTATACCGAATTTGGCGGTAAACACGGGAAAAATCATAACGGTTTTATTCCAACCGGAGAAACGGCAATGTTTATTCTTGCCGGGAATAACCTTCAGAAAAGGTTTTCACTTCAGCGGTGTTTTGATGGATTTCATAAATTCAGCAAAGAAAATATTCTGAATTTGGAGGAGATTGACAAAAATGAACCCATGCTGAGTGGCTCGTTAAGTGTTTCGCAGGAAGTGCTTGATCTGTTTACCATTGGTGAAGCACGTAAACCCAATTTCAGTCCTGAGTTTCCGGCAAAATTACTCTCAACAAAAATGGAGTGGACAAATCTAATCCTGAACAACCATGTAATGTTGCAGTTAAACGAAATTGAAACCTGGGTCACACACCACCAAAAGTTGATGAAAGAATGGGGGATGGAAAGAATATTAAAGCCCGGTTACAAGTCGCTTTTCTACGGCCCTCCCGGAACAGGAAAAACCACTACAGCAGCGCTTTTGGGCAAAAAAACAAACCGCGATGTTTACCGGATTGACCTGTCGCAAATGGTTTCGAAATACATTGGTGAAACAGAAAAAAACCTGGCAAAGTTATTCGACCGGGCAGAGAACAAGGAATGGATACTGTTTTTTGATGAAGCCGATGCATTATTCGGAAAACGAACCAGCACGCGCGATTCACACGATCGGTATGCAAATCAGCAGATATCGTATCTATTGCAGCGAATTGAAGATTATGATGGATTGGTTATTCTGGCCACCAATCTGAAAGGAAATATCGACGATGCCTTTATGCGCAGGTTTCAGTCAACCATAAATTTTCCGATGCCAACTGCTGAAGAACGTTACAAAATTTGGGAAAACGGATTTTCCAAATCTGTTGAGTTGGATAAATCAATCGAACTTATTGAGATTGCAAAAAAATACGAAATTTCCGGTGGCGCCATTATCAATATCATACAGCATTGTTCACTCCGGGCGCTGGGCAGGGATAGTAACCTTATCAATCAAAACGATATAATTGAAGGAATAAGAAGAGAGTATCATAAAAACAGAAGGACACTTTAAAAATAACGGATATGATGCAATTGGAATCGCAAACAAAAGATAGTAGTTCAGGAGCACGATTTCAGCCAAAACTGAAAATTGGACAGCCCGGTGACAAATATGAACAGGAAGCCGATGCGGTAGCTGATAGTGTGATGTTGATGGGTGAAAGAGAAAATATGCGGATGCAACCTTTGGAAGAAGAAGATAAAATGCAACCTAAGTTACAGATGCAACCCATTGAAGAGGAAGAAGAAATGCTACAGACCAAGCCTGGTGCGGGGGCTGGTTTTGCGTCATCCGAAATTGATCAGCAGATCAACACAACAAAAGGAAATGGAAGACCGTTAGCTCCTGAATCCAGTCATTTCATGGGTAATGCTTTTGGTGCAGATTTTAGTGGTGTTAAAATTCATACCGACACAGATGCAGTGCAAATGAATCAACAATTGGGGGCAAGAGCCTTCACATATGGAAATAATATTTATTTTAATAATGGTGAATATAATCCTGAAAGTTCGAATGGAAAGAGGTTGCTTGCACACGAATTGACACATGTAACCCAACAACGACCCGAATCTTTGGCATCAAAAAAGCAAATTGAGGATTCAAATCTTTCCAATCATCTGCAAAGGAAAGAAGATATGATACAAAAAGATGGCGGTACAACTGCAGCTGTTGCAGCACTTGCATATCAAATTACAAGTGAGGTTTTGAGTAGTTCAGGTGGTGGCAGTGACATAGACCTTACAGTTGATGAAATGACAGGAATGTTTTATGGTAGAAGTGCTACTGCTGCTGGCCAATCATCACAAACAGCACCGTCAACAAGAAAATCACATGTTTTTTCATATTTACTTGAGTCGGTTTTATTCAGAAGTAACTTAATCGAACTGACATTAAGAATGGATTATGAAGTTGATTCTTATGGTGTTGGCAATATATCATTTGCTATTGAAAGTATTAATGATGCTGCCGGATGGGGAGGAAGATTTACGGCTAATCTTACACCGATGGATTCCTCAGGTTTTGGTGCAGTTCGATTAACTGTAAGCTTTGATACTAGCGGTTTAGGAACAAGCGCTTCAGGAAGTTTTACTTATGTAATATATCCTTTTGGTGTATATCTAATAAGAGAGGTTGGAGATACTGGTGATTATCTGGGTATGCAAGATAGTCACAGGAATGTAGTAATATAGAGGAGAGTCTATTGCTTTTAAAAAAGCAAACAAATTGTATTTTAATGAAGACTTTTTTACAACAAAGTTTTATTGATACCCAAATAAATACTTTTTGTATTAATCATTTATCCATTTCTAATTGTGTAAACAATAAACCTTTAAGTAAGCAACGAACAAAAAATACAAATTTAACTGCTGAAAACAACTTTCATTGTACTGATAGTGATTCAATACAAATGCAAACCAAAGATGAGGATGAAGAAGTAATATACTTCAATCCAGCCTTTCAAAGCCTCGCGATGATAGGTAATAATGAATCATGGCATTACTTTGCAGAATATGCTAATCTACCAGCACACAATATTTCATCTTCTAATTCCCAAATCCAAATGACCCCCATGCCTGATGCAGCAACTGTTAATTCACTCGAAGATTATCCCGTCAGTTCCCGTCAGGGAATTATTTATGATGCAGAATTCGATTTCCGATCTGTGCTGCCGCAGTATTTCGTTCGTAGAATTGATACGTCAGTCAGGATTGGTTACAACGTAACGTATGTTGCTCGAGGATTTCCCGCAGGTGAAGAATGGGTGTCTGATGCATTAAAAGCTTTGATGCTTTATAACTTTAATTTAAACCACAGCGCTACTGATTCTCCTATTGTTAACAGGACTACTGTACAACATCTAGATTTAAGCGGTTTCACAAATCCGGCTGATACAGCTATTCATGGTCCGAATGCAAATTTCCGTTTTACATCTGCTCAATTCGATACAACAGTAACCCGAACCGCCCGAATTCAAAATGTACAGCTCCTCGTTGAAAAATTAGGCAATTATTCTGCAACAACTTCAACCGAGACTGCTGATCAACGTCGTCAGCGGTTTGCCAATACATACCAGATTACAAATGCAGTTCCTGTCAGGAATGATCCTTTGGGAGATCCGCCTGAAGCAATGACAGACAGCCAGTTTGACCAGGTATTGGAAGGACTCAACCACTTACCAACCGCTTTGTTGAGCACAGTTACCGGAATCCCAATTCATCGGAGCCTGGATGCCCGCGGTCCGCACAATGAAGTGGCTGAATACAAACAAACCAGGGCAGCGGGAAGTACTATCTGGGAGCGAAGAATTGTTATTTACAACGATTATTTTGGATTGAATGCTGATCAGAAGGCATTTACAATGATCCATGAAATCGGCCATGCGCTCGATTTCAGACCAAATGAAGCAAGTGGAGGCAGTGGCGGGCCATCGTCGAGTGCTGCAACCGGCAGAGGCAGTTTCAGAGCGGCGGTTCGGCTCGATGGCGATTTGGGTAAAGGCGTAAGTACTTATGCCGCAACAACAACCGATTATGATGAATATTACGCAGAAGCATTTGCAATGTATCAAAGTCAACCTTCAACTTTAAGAGCTTTACGGCCGAATGTTTATGAATACTTCAGGACTCAGTATCCGTAAAAAGAGTAAAATATTAAAACATTACAAAAAATGTATCAGTTGGTAACATATTCAAACATTAATAAACTGACTAATCCCTGGCAACAACCTGTTATTCAGAAAAAATTAAAAATCGGGGAACCGGGCGATAAATACGAACAGGAAGCTGATGCAGTATCCACCAATATATTGCAGATGAATGAGGGCGAATCGCTCAGAATGCAAGCTGAAGAGGAAGCTGAAAAAATACAAATGCAACCTTTGGAAGAAGAGGAAAAATTGCAAATGCAGACAGAGGAGGAAGAAAAGCCAATTCAGAAAAAACCAGCCAATTCGAAACAGAAATCAATATCTCCTGAAAACATTCATAATCAAATCAATAATTCCAGGGGGACAAGTTCCCGAATCGACCAACAAACACTTTCATTTATGGGTAACAGATTTGGAACAGACTTCAGCAATGTTAATATTCATACAGGCCAAACAGCGGTTGATATGAATGAACAACTTCATTCGCAGGCTTTTACCGTAGGGAATGATATTTACTTTAACAGTGGAGAATACAATCCGGACAGTCAGTCAGGGAAACGTTTGCTGGCGCACGAATTAACCCATACCATTCAACAGGGAGCGGGTATTCAGCCAATGATTCAAAAGAATGGAGAGGAAGAAACGGAAACTTCAACAGGAAACAGCAATTCACTGGCCGATCTAGTTGCCGGTATTTTACGCGACCAGCTATCCAATTCAAGTATGCGTGGTCATTTGAGCAGTCTTGGAACAGCTTTACAGGGACTTGCGGTTGAAAGCACCACGGAAGAGGGCGATCAACCCGTTGCTGGTGCCGAACGACTTGCCGCACTTGGAATTTCGGGAACTTTCGAAACTACATCGGGGGCAATTCTTCGCGATCCGGCGTTTGCAGCATTTCGCCAACGAATTATTGATATTATTGGCAGCAGCGATGAAGCTGCATTAATTGCCGTATTGGCTGCTGGACTTGCAGCCGTTTTGGCTGATGTAAGGGTTGAAGGTTCTCCTTCACATGATCTTGGTGCCGGTTTTAGTGTTGGTGGTTCTTTCGATTTGGGCACCATTCAAAGTTTGCAGTTCAATAATTTATCGTTATATGCCCAGTATGCCAACGATTATTTCAGAACAAGGATAACAGGTTCTGTAAGCAGGGAAGCTGAAACCGGAGAATTTACGGGAACTGGCACAGGCGAAGTCAGAATTGGCAGCGACATTAGTCATTTAATGGGCCGTGTAACAATAAATTCAGACGGAGAAATTGTTCTGGTTGGAAGATTTTCCGGCGGTACCGGTTTTGGCGGCAGCGACAGGCTTGTATTTACCACCGACCTTACACATTCATTTGCAACAGGCGAAACAATTATTGAACCCGGTGTAAGTGGCAGGTTCAGCCTGGGTTCCGATCAAAGTATCAGGATTGGCACTTCACTTTCAATTTCAACCGACAGCGGATTAACGGGTGTTACAGGATTTGTTGAGTATAATGCTGATTTTTTACGTCTTAGAATTGAGGGAAGTATGACCGGAATAGGGGAGGAAAGAGGAATTGCTCCCGGCGGAGACATGCGGGTTCAGGGAATGTTGACTATACCTTTATTTTAACAAATAAGGATTAAATGAGATGCCTGGAATTCAGGAAGAAGTGAATAATATTCTGTTTGAGTAATCTTCCAATTTATATTTCCATATGTAACTAACAATTATTTGTTAATTGTTTCTATAAAAACTTAGGCTTCTGCTTGATTATTTTGCAAAAAAGTATTTCCTTTGCACTCCGTTTAAAGAACGTGTTTGTTTTTATCATCAAGAAAATAATAAGAAATGTCACGAGTTTGTCAAATAACAGGTAAAAAAGCAATGGGTGGAAACAATGTTTCTCACTCTAAAAGAAGAACAAAAAGAAAGTTCGATGTAAACCTGTTTAAAAAGAAGTTTTATTTACCCGATGAAGATCGCTGGGTTAAGTTAACAATTTCTGCTGCGGGTATTCGTACCATTAACAAAAATGGATTGAATGCTGCTTTGAAACACGCACAGGAAAAAGGTTTTGTCGAAAAATTTTAAAAATCTTTAGAAATGGCTAAAAAAAGTAAAGGCAATAGAATTCAGGTTATTATGGAATGCACTGAACACAAAACCAGTGGCATGGCAGGTACTTCAAGATATATTACCACCAAAAACAGAAAAAATACAACTGAACGTTTGGAGTTAAAGAAGTACAATCCGATTTTGAAAAAGGTAACAGTTCATAAAGAAATTAAATAGGTTAGTTATGGCAGTAAAGAAAACGGTTGCATCGTTGCAAAAAGGTGCTGGTAAGGGTTACGCTAAGGTTATTAAAGTAAGCAAATCGCCAAAAACGGGTGCATATACTTTTAAGGAAGAAGTAATTCCTAACGACGAAGTTACAGCTTATTTTAGCAAATAGTCCTGGTTATCAGGGTAACATTCCGAAGAACAGGAAAAGCTTTCATCAATGGTGAAAGCTTTTTTTGTTTTATTTCTGAATTGAATGTGTAACAGCATAATATTGTTATTTTAGTTTCTGAAAATCAGTAAAGTATGGGAATATTTGGATTTTTTGATAAAAAAAAGAAGGAAAGTCTTGACGAAGGACTTGCCAAAACAAAAGAGAGTGTTTTTGTAAAACTGGGTCGGGCAGTTATTGGCAAATCGAAAGTTGACGATGAAGTACTCGATAATTTGGAGGAAGTTTTAATTTCATCGGATGTTGGTGTCGATACCACATTGAAAATAATTGAGCGGATTGAAGCCCGTGTTTCGCGCGATAAATATATGGGTGTTGGTGAGTTAAACAATATTTTAAGGGAGGAAATTACTGCACTTCTCGATGAAAATAACTCAACAGACTTATCAGATTTCGATCTCCCTAAAACGGACGGTCCGTATGTAATTATGGTAGTTGGAGTAAATGGTGTTGGAAAAACCACAACTATCGGAAAACTGGCCTATAATTTTAAGCAGGCCGGAAAGTCGGTAGTTTTGGGAGCTGCCGACACATTCAGAGCCGCGGCAATCGAACAACTTGAAATTTGGGCCAAACGTGTTGATGTTCCTGTTATTAAACAAAAAATGGGTGCCGATCCCGCGTCGGTTGCTTACGATACGATTGCTTCTGCCAAAGCTTCGAATGCCGATGTTGTAATTATCGATACAGCAGGACGTTTACACAACAAAGTGAATCTGATGAACGAATTGTCGAAAATTAAAATGGTGATGCAAAAAATTATTCCCGATGCTCCACACGAAGTTTTATTGATTTTAGATGGTTCGACAGGTCAAAATGCTTTTGAACAGGCCAAACAATTCACACTTGCCACCGAAGTAACCGCACTGGCACTTACAAAGCTTGATGGAACTGCGAAAGGTGGGGTTGTAATCGGAATTTCAGATCAATTTAAAATTCCTGTAAAATATATTGGAATTGGCGAAAAAATGGAACACCTGCAAATTTTCAACAGACGTGAATTTGTAGAATCACTTTTTTCCTAATAATTATTTATCTGACAGTTTCTATTTTTGTTTTTCGTTTACCTGTTCTTTTTTGTTTGTGTCTTTTAAAAAAGGTGCAATCATTTTAAAAACTGGAATTTCGTCCGATGAAGTTAAATTAACAGTTCCGGCAATAACCAGTTTTTCATCGGGAATAATCAGCAAAACTGCACCACCTCCGGTAACTCCGCCAACTCTTCCGTACATAAAATCACCCTCTTTACTTTTCAAAATAACCCACCCATTTGCCATAGTTGGCGGAAAATCGCCTAATAAATCAATGGGTTTAAATAATCGTTCCTTTATCTGATTTGAAATTAGATCAGAATACAAAATTGCATTTCCCAACTTAACCAAATCTTCAGCATTCGAAAGTATTCCTTCAGAAGGAGCCCTGTAACGCATGTCCCGAAATGTTGCATTAACAACCTGCGAAACCAGGTTATAATCGAAAAAATCAGTACGCCCGGTAATGGTTCTGAACGGATTGTCAACCTCGGTGTTGGTGAGTTTTAAGGTATCGGTTATATATTCTTTCAACAAATCAGGATAAGTTTTCCCGGAAGCTTTTTCCATAACGGCACCCAGTAAATTGTAATTGTATGTACTCGGATTTTCATACCAGCCGGGAATAGAATTTAGCGGGTCGTTTTTGAAATTATCGATACTGCTTTGCAAAGTAAAATTTTGTCCTTTCCAGATAAATTCATCATCACCTGGCTCCCTGATTCCAGATGAATGGTTAACCAATTGACTTAGAGTTATTTTATTTAAGGTTTGTTTGAAATCAGATAAAGGAAAATCGGGGAGATAATGCTGAACTGTTGAATCGGGATGAACTGTTCCGTTTTCACCCATCATTTGGTACATCAGCGAAGTAAATAATTCTGATACTTCTCCGATTCTGAATTTGGTTTTTCTTGTAGCAGGCACCTCAAGGTCTTTCGATGCAAGCCCCATTCCCTCTGAATATATTATTTTCCCTTCTTTGGCAATTGCAAATGAAGCGCCTGGTATATTGTTCAACATCAGGTACAAGGAAGCCTCTTTTCTTAATTCTGCAATTTCCTTTTTATACCGGCTGTCGTAAAGAATATCGTTGGCTTTTTTTTCGCAGTTTAAAAAGCTGATCAGGATGGCAGTCAGTATCAGTAATTGAAATCCACGTTTCATTTTATGATTCATTTTAATTTTAAAACTAGTTGCGCAAAAATAAAAATATCGCTCAAAAACGAGGTCTTAAAGTGAATCACAGATGTGTAAAATTCTTTTTACTGAGCAAACTGTTAAATGCAATTTTATAGCTACTGCTTACCGGAATTAGTTTATCGCGGATTTTTACGGCGTTATTTTCAATATAGTCGATTTTGTCGATGGCAACGATATATGATTTGTGTACCCTGATAAATTTTTGCGGGTCGAGTAAATCCTGAATGGTTTTAAAATTCAACAGGGTCATAATTTTGCTGTCTTCGGTATGAATTTGTAAATAATCGCGCATTCCTTCAATGTAAAGTATCTTATTGAAATACATTTTTACGGTTTTGTTCCCCGATTTTACAAATGTATATTCCGGTTTATCTGGTTGAAGTGGAGCGATTTCCATACGTGAATCTTTACTGTGAGCCTGGTTGTCTTTTAAAAAACGTGCATATACTTTTTCAACTGCTTTCACAAACCGCTCAAACGGAATTGGTTTTAGCAGATAGTCCATCACGTCCAGCTCATACGCTTTTAAGGCGTATTCATCAAATGCTGTGGTTAAAATAATGTAAGGTGGATCTTTTATGGTTTCCAAAAGCTGGATTCCGGTAAACTCGTCCATTTGTATATCGAGAAAAATAAGATCAATATGATTTTCACGCAGAAATGAGAATGTTGAAAGTGCGTTATCAAAAGTTCCCATCAAGTTCAGATAATCTATTTTTTCAGCATATCGTTTTATCTTTTTCAGGGCAAGAACTTCGTCGTCAACCGCTATACAATTCATCTTCATAATAATGGAATCTTTAGATACACATCAAATTTATCCATATTGCTGTTAATATCAAATACATAATTCTTTTCGAATAGCAACTTTAATCGTTTTTCAACATTTTTTAACCCGTTACCCGAACCTGCATCGGGCAGTTTAAAGTCGTTCCGCTTTACAAAATTCGACGTTTTAAGTTCAACAAAGTCATTCTCCACCTTAAATTCGATTTGAATACCCGGTGATTTTGATTGTTTGTTACAGTGTTTTATGGTGTTTTCGATTAAAGGGATAAAAAGCAGCGGGGGAATTTGTTTTTTGCCTAAATCTCCAGAGCAGGTGAACTCCAGAAACTTTGGATCCTCAAAACTAAGTCTTGCCAGTTCAATAAAATCTTGTATATATTCCACTTCGTTAATGAGCATTGCTTTTTCCTCGTTCGATTCTTTTAACATATATCTCATAATTTTCGACAACAGGAAAATGGCATTTGATGCTTTGTCTTTATCTTCGTATATCAGCGAATCAATATTATTTAAAACATTAAAAAGAAAGTGGGGATTTATTTGCGACCGCAGCACACCGAGTTCAGACCGAATGCTTCTTCGCTCAAGTTCCGACTGAATAAGCTGTATGTTATACGAGTAACTGAACAGTTTAAGTGCTGAAGCCATTCCAACAATCATAAAATTGGTCAGCAATGAATAAAATAAATCGACGGTTAATGTTCGTCTTGCTATCCAAAATCCCAGTGCTGGCTGAACGGTGTATTTTATGAATTGCGATATAAGAAAGTTTAACCCGATAAATATGACGGTACCTAAAATAAAAACGATAAAGTTTCTTTTTTTTAGTAAAAAGCGTGGAATTAGAAATTCTATCACGAGGTACACTGTCATGATATCGAACGGAAGATAGATTAGGTTGATAAATGCTTCGGTTTCAAAACCATACGATACAATAAACGGTACGGTATAAAAAGCGTAAATAAATATCCAGAAGAGGACATGATTTAATATTCTGAATTTAAATATTTTCATCTTGATAAATGCGAAATAACATACAATAGTAGGAGTTTTATTGTATTGAAAACCAAGATTTCTATCAGTTTTTTAATGTTTTCGGCATCCTCATATTGTCGATTGGAAGTTACTATTTGCAGTCAGAAACCTTCATTTTGCAGAAATAATCAGAAAAGAACTGTTTTAACGGTTCATTATTATTGTGTAAAAACAGAATTAGTAACCTGAAATTGTAATTTTAATCATAAAACTTTCAAATTCAGTTCCTTTAAATCCTGCAAATACACCAACGTTTCCAACAAAAAGTAAACTGTTTAAACTGTAACCTGCTTCCCAGTAATTATTTAATGTTGGCGTGGTCACATAATTTAAATGCAGGCTTTCACTCCAGGTATTGGTGTTTATAAACGATAAATAACGCAGTAAAACATATTCGGTACGTAACTCAGATCCAATATTTAAGTAGCTTTTGTTGGTGCTGGGTTCGTAATCGTTCATTAATTGAAATGTGCTTGTAAAAAAGTTAAGCATTACCGGTATTTCGTTGGTTTTAAAATGTTTAAATTGGGAAAAGTGCATTTGACCGGTGTTAAAAAAGTGGCCTGCATTTACCTGAAAATCAATACCTGCTGATGGTGAAATGTTGGCTTGCTGATGATAACTTATGTCGATTTGGCTAAAGTTGGAAACCGAAGAAAAAACATTTTTCAACCCTTGATTAAATTGAATATTGATATTGTAAAAATCTTTTATAAAAATAAACGGAGACTCTTCCAGCCATGGTTTTCGCTGGCGTTTATAATAATTTGCGCCAACGGTGTACATAAAACTTTTTTGGGCTATGATTTCGGGGCTGTCGTTTGTAAATCCCGGTGGTAAATTGGACGAAAAATCTTTAGTAGAAGAAAGCAGGTAAGCTGCATTATTTTCAAGGGGCGAAAACAGATTGTAATCAAATGTGGTAGATAGAGTTAACTTCTGATTAATACGTTGTGATATATTTAATTTAAAAAATGTTGTTTCATAAAGTTTCATATAGTTTTCAGCAAAAAACCACGAACTTGCAGCATTCAAAATTGGCAGAATCCCGGGAGGAGAGGTTTTAAAGTCGCGGCTCTCTTTTCCAAAACCTAATCCAACTGTACCCTTTTCCCAGAAAATATCTTTAAATGTGGTAGTTACAGAACCAAAGGCGGCATTTCGGTTGATGGCATATCCTATTTCAGGATTAATAAGCAATTGTTTACCAGAATCCAGCTTAAAACTTAATTCGAATTTTTGTCTGTATTTATAACCGTCAACAGCATTAAAATCAAAATTTTTAAACGAAAACAGTCCATCATAACTTAATCTCAAAACCGAATCTTTAGCCAAATCCCAATCACCTGTGAGTATTTTTGAATGCAACTTTTTCACTTTTGCCGGTTTAATATTAGCAAGTGAATCTGTATCATTTAACTTCATTCTCATCAGTGAATCGTTCATTGCATAACTTTCCATTTCGGCTGGAGATAGCGGAATTGCCCGCATTGTATCCCAGAATTCATAATCATTTGCGAGTGTATCTTTTAACTCTTCAACCTGGTAATTGGTCCGAAATACGTCATTTAGAACGGTGTCTTTGTATTGTTCTTTCAAAATTTTACGGTTAATTCGTGATGCTTTGGCTACTTCCCGGTTGGTAAGTTCTTCCTTTGCATTAAGAGCTGCTGCCTCATTCCTCAGTTTCTTCTCTTTTTCTCCGGGTTGCCTGACATTTGATGCAGCAGGTTTTACGGTTTCCTGTGGTTGAATATCACCAAAATTATTTTCTTCAACTACGCGGTATTTCAAGGCAACGCCATAATAAACCTGCCCCTTTAAACCCAACATCGAAATGCTGCCGTCAATATTGTCAGAAACCGGCAGCCAGTTGTTGTTTCCTAGGTTCTCGAATTGTTGCTTGATACGGTATTCAAAAAACTCGAAACGTCCCTTGAAATCCAGATTATAAATGCACCATAATTTGTCAACAATGTAAATATAGCCATCAACCAATTCATCACTTTTACGATTTGGTGTTACTTTAATTTTAAAGACATCGTAATCGCCGACACTTATAAATCCCTCGTATCTGAAATTGTAGTGTTTAATTGCAAGTGAAGAAAGCGGCGAAATCAGATTATTGGGACGTTCGTCGTAAAAACTGGCAGCCATTAATTCCATCACCGGAGGCTCGTCAATCCCAACAAGCGAGGTTTTTCTGCTGATTACCTTTTGGTCGTATTTGTTCGGATAATTATACGTTATTTTATTTTGAGATTCAATTACATAGGTTACATTCTCTTTTATCAGCTCCTTCAGTTTTCTACCTTCAATTTCAATTTTATTTTGATAAACTCTTGGAATGCTGGTAAAAGCAAAATTTGCCTTTATGTATAAATCGGCTTCATAATGTTTTATTTTCTGGCGGTAATAGGGCGCTTTTGTAATGGCTTTTCGCATGATAAACCACGCCGGGTCTTCTTTTCCGGGGAAAACCAAAACTTCCTTAATTTCGAAAGCCTGTTTTTTTAGCGTGATGTTCAGGATTAAACTGTCTGAACTGGTATTATTTACCTCTTTTATTACCTGTACATAACCCAGCGAGCGAATGGTAAAATGATAAACTCCATGTAACAATTGAATATGATAATTACCTTCTGAATTTGAAATCGTTCCTTCTTTTGTTTCAGAAACAAAAATAGTTGCATAGGGAACAGGTATATTTTGCTCGTCCACAATTTTACCTGAGACGATTTGTGCTTGAGTTTGAATTGCAAAAAATGAGGCAAATAGAAAAATGACCAAGATGTTAAAATCCCGAATTAGCATATATCGTTTTTGTTTTCTGAATAACTGTTAACCAAAAGTAGATTGAATTTTTTGATATGTAACAAAATGTAAACCAAGTTTAACGGTTTTTAAGAAAAGAGTTTGATTCGGGGAGTTGTGTTTGTGTCGATAAATAGTTGATTCAATAAGTGAACAAGGTTGGAGTGACTAATTGGGAAAATATTTGTGATTTACAAATATGACCAGAATTAGGAAATGGAAGGTCTAAAATTTAAATTCGATGAAATTCCAAATATTGATTTTGTTGAAGTTATTTAGCTTTCATGCAAAAAAAAAGCCCCTTTGAAGAGACTTTTTATATTCTTATTAGAATTTTCTTTCTTTGATACGGGCTTTTTTACCTGTTAAATCACGCAGATAAAACAACCTTTTCCTACGAACTTTGCCCCGTTTATTGACTTCTATCGAATCGATAAATGGTGATGACAGCGGAAAAATTCTTTCAACCCCAATGTTTCCAGACATTTTACGAACGGTAAATGTTTTGGTGTTTCCACTTCCGCTAACTTGTATTACAACACCACGGAAGTTCTGAATTCTCTCTTTATTTCCTTCACTGATTTTGTAACTCACTGTTACAGTGTCGCCGGCAATAAATTTCGAGTGTTCTTTTCCAGCGGCGAACGAGTTTTCTACTAATTTTATTAAGTCCATTTCAATATTTTTAATTATGATTGGCAATGTAATCCGATACTTCACGGAAAAGAGATTGCTTTAAAAGTGGCGCAAAAATAACAAAAAAATCAATTCATCAAAATCATATCCTGAATTTTAATTTGTCATTGATTTTCAAATCAATATATGAATTAATGACCGGAACTTCCGATAACTTTTTTACTGTCGCCAGTGCTGGCAGCAATTGCTTTGTACCACCATTCGGGATAGCCGGCAAAAATAGGAGAGGGTGCCATTCCGGTTTCAGTACGTTCAAACTGGCCGTCTTTTTCGCGTTTTATATTACCATCGATATATTTAACCAGCAGATAATGACCTAATTTCTTCCATTCAGCATTCATGTTGTTTGCTTCATTTACAGAATATTCAGTTAAAAAATTGAGTGCCTGCTCTTTATTTGAATTATAAAGCGTTTCAGCAGCTTTGTCAATCAGCGGAACATAAGAAACAAACTTGTTTTCCAACTTACTTTGAACTTTTTGAACATCTTTAATCATATCTACGAATCGCAGGTAGGTAAAATTGGTAACCATATTAAACGTCCAGAATGCCGATGTTTCGCTGTATGTAAGCATATCGCCGTTTCCAACCCTGAAACATTCAGGTATTTCAGTGATTCCGCAATACATTGGAGCGTAACAGGTACTGTAAGTATCGTCAACGCCAAACCAAAGAATTCCGCCGATTGGATTTGGCAACCAACTGCGGCTTTGCGTAACAAACGAAAATCCGGTTTGCTGCGTCGAAATCGCCCGTTCATGACAATATTCCACCGAATCAACTTTCCATGTCATTGCTCTCCAGCGGTAGGGAAGTCCAAAAGGGCCTGCTCCCAAATCCTGCGACATATCCAGTTCTGTGTTCTGATAATGGTCACGCATCATTCCCATCACATCCTGCACTGCCAGTTTTTTGTCGGGTTTTACCCACAAAGGCAACCTGTTGGTCGCAAAGTTGTTTGCACCTCCGTGATTAACAATTCCTTTTGCATATTCGCTGTATTTCTCCATTCCAGCGGTTACTTTGTTAAATCCGGCCCAAACACGTGCATCACAAAAACGTGCAGCGCTAAAATCAACAGGAGCATAAACATCCGAAAAACTGAAATCTTTGTCTTCCCCTTTGTACCAGCCTTTTTCGCGAGCGAAAGAAATTACATCGGGCGAATAAATACAGTTATTTTTGTCATTTAAAGGGAAGGTGGTAATTCTGGCCTGATTGGCGTGTCCGCTAATATATCCGTCAGGAATTTTAACAGCAACCCAAACCGCACCTTTTTGGCCTTCTCCTTTTCCAATCAGTTCCAGAATCCAAACCTCGTTGGGATCAGCAATTGAAAATGATTCACCTGAGCTGGCATAGCCAAACTCCTTTACAAGCGAGGTCATCACTTCAATGGCTTCGCGGGCGGTTTTGGCGCGTTGCAATGCAACATAAATCAAACTGCCGTAATCCATGATAGCGCCACTTTGTTTGCCAAGTTCTTCTCTTCCGCCATAAGTTGTTTCACCAATGGCAACCTGAAATTCATTCATATTTCCAACCACGCTGTATGTATGAGCGACCTGGGGAATTTTTCCAAGAAATTTTCCGGTGTCCCATTCATAAATATCACGCATCGCACCTGCCGGATAATCCTGTGCCGGTTGAAAATACAGTTCGCCATACAAAGTGTGCGAATCGGCGGCATACGTAATCATAGTCGAACCGTCGGCAGAAGCACCGCGGGTCACTAAAAAGTTGGTACAACCATTTGAAACATGGTTTCCCGCAATCAGGAATACTAAGATTAGTATTCCAGCCATTAAAATTTTTCTATTCATTATTATAAATTTTTGTTTTTCGAAGAAGGCAAATATAACGATTTCGGGTATTTAGGAAATGATTTTTATGGTTTCTCGAAATATTGCGGCTATTAAACAGGAATTACAAACAAGTTTTAATCGCTTCCAAAGTTTCCCCGATGTCGTTATCAAGCCCGACAGAGAAACGCACCAACCCTTCTGAAAGTCCCATTTCTTTTTGTACTTCAATTGGTATTTCCGATGAAGTGCTGTGCCCCGAACAACTGAAAAGTGTTTTAAAATAACCGAGTGAAACAGCAAGATAACCAACATCAGCTTCCTGCATTTTTTGCATAACGGAATAGGCGTTTTCCATTGTGCCAAAATCGATTGCCAGTATTCCTCCAAAGCCATATTCTTCATTCATCAGCTTTTTATGAATTTCGTATTGAGGATGCTTTTTTAATCCGGGATAAATAATTTTCAATCCCATTTTATCAAAGTTTTCGGCCAGAAACTGTGCATTTTTACTGTGCTGTTTCATGCGGATATGCAGAGTATTCAGGTTTTTCAGGATGGAGGAGGAACGAAGTGGATCGAGTACAGGACCAAGTAACATTGCAGTTCCATTGTTGACATTTGAAAGCTGGTTAACAAATTCATTCGAACCGCAAATTGCACCGGCCACACAATCATTTTTACCATTGATAAATTTGGTCATGCTGTAAACTACCAAATCGGCTCCCAGCATCGATGGTGTAAAAATCATCGGTGTAAAAGTATTGTCAACCATTAATTTGGCTCCGGCATCGTGAGCAATTTTTGCCAGTTCGGGGATATTTGAAACCTGCAAAAGCGGATTGGTTACACTTTCAGTATAAATTACTTTGGTATTGGACTTAACTGCATTTCTTACTTCTTCAAGATTGG
>DATITY010000270.1:0-2333 GCA_035467235.1 Draconibacterium sp.
CGGCCTTTGGGGCAGGCAGCATATATTTGGGGGTATCTGGCATCCCGTAAAAAATTATAATTGATACATGAGACAGTAATATTTAAAATCAAATAAGATGAAAGCAAATTTCATTAATATCCTCTTCATATTGGTGATAATTATTTCCAAAAATTCAAATGCCCAACAAATCAGTCCAAATCTGGTAGGAACCAACGTTTGGTACAGCCAGTTAAACGAAAAGGTTTGGTATCTTACCAAAGATTGCGGCGTAAAAACCATCCGGATTGGCGGTCATGCTTACGATAAAAAAATGCCATCGAATGAAACACTGTTGGATTGGGTGAGAAAAATTCAGGCTATGGAAGCCGAGCCGGTTTTACAGGTTTCGAAATACCAGCCAGCCGAAGTTGCCTCCGGATTGGTGCGCCTTTTTAATGTTGAAAAACACGAGGGAATCAAACCCATAAAATACTGGAACATTGGAAACGAACCCTGGTTGCAGGCCAATCGTCCGGCACAATCAACGATGGGGGAATTGGTCGAAACTTATTTCAAACCCATTGCAGCAGCGATGAAAGCAGTGGATTCAACCATCATGATTTACGGACCAAACGAATGCGATTACATGGACTATTACGATGACCTTTTCGGTGGCAAAAATGATATTACAGGAAAAGTGCCGGGTCATACTTATTACTACTGCGATGGATTAACTTGGCATCGTTATCCGCAGGGAAGCGGCGACCCGGCAGTTGAGGGTGCCAACGATTTTTTAGATAGAATTATAAAGGCGAAAACAAAAGTTGACCAAATAAATAAACAGCATAACCGAACCGGTAAAAATGCTCTTCAATGGGGAATTGGCGAGTATAACTCAAAAGGAGGACCTGAAGTTCACACCTGGGGAAATGGTCAAATGTTTGGTGCCGTGCTGGGTTGGTGTATGGAATATGAGGCAAATTTCGCAACAAGCTGGAGCATGTTCGAACATGGCGGCGACCGAAAGGGCTCCGATTTCAGTTTTATCGACGGAGCAAATATGACTCCGCGGGCATCATACCGTCACATGGAATTTGTGGCAAAATATTTTACCGGAAACTTTGTGAAAGGAATTGCAGCCGATACCAGTTTTATGGTTTACGGTGCACAAAATGGCGACCAGTTGAGTGTAATGATTATGAACCGTGGCTTTGGCGAACCACGGGAATACAACCTGAATTTGAAGGATGCTGGCCAAACCGGTGCCGGGCTATACCTGGTTGTTAAGGGAAATCGAGACGATGTTTATAAAGATGTAATTCAGCCACGTGCCACACAAGTACTTATTTTCAAGGGTGATTCGGTTACAAAAATCAATTATACCAGCGAAGATTTCGACAATGAACGGCCACCGGTCCTTTCTAAAAAAAAAATTTAGCTCAAATGGAAATCAGAACAAAACCTTTAATACCGATTGATAAAAAGGAATTACCTGAAGAGAAAAAATATGTCGATTTGGGAGCTTTCTACAATTTTGCTATCAGCGAAGAAATTCATGGTAAACCTGAAAATACAATCCCAATTCCATCGGGAATCAATGATTTTAACGGGGTGAAATTCGATGCCAGAGGCATTATTCAGCTGGCAAGCAAGGTTTCGTTCGAAAAGTCGCACATTCTTTATCCCGAAAAAATAACCGGAATCCCCGTGAACACGACTGCAAAAAAGTTGTGTTTTCTTCACTCATCCGCATGGGAAAGTGCAAAAGGCACCGGGGTGGTTGAAATTGTGGTTCATTACGCCAATAATCAGTCGCGCAAAATTCTGATAAAAAGCAGGGAAGAGGTTGAAGACTGGTGGTTTCACACTGAAAACTCAATATTTCCCGCCAATGCAGAACTGGCCTGGGAAGGTTCAAACGACCGCGTAAAAGACCTGGGTTTTGTGTTGAAGTTGTATCGTTATACATGGGTAAATCCTCTGCCCGATGTTGAAATAATTTCTATTGATTTGGTTTCGTCGATGAATGACACCGGATACATGCTTTATGGAATAACTTGTTTGTAAAACAAAATATGTCAATGTCACTATTCAATTTTAAAAAACAAAAAATGAAGTTATCGTCTTTGAGAATCGTTATTTATACTCTTTTATTAATCTCATTTCAGACCAAAGCCCAGGAAATCAGCCCTTATCTGGTGGGCACCAATCTTTGGTACACCAATCCCAGCACCACCGTTTGGAATTTAACCAAACAGGGAGGTTTTCAAACCATCAGGATTGGTGGGGCTGAATACGACATAAACATGCCTGCCAACGCAACTATTTTAAATTGGGTGAAACAGATTCAGGCCATTGGCGCCGAGCCAATT
>DATITY010000271.1:0-2433 GCA_035467235.1 Draconibacterium sp.
CTTCAGGAAATTAAAAACGAAATTACAATTCCCGGCGAAAAAGAACCAGATATTATCCGGCTGCTCAAATCAGGAAATAATATTATTGCGGTTTCGAAAGACAAAATCTTCCGCTACAACGGAAAAAGCTGGAACACCGAAAAACTTGATTTCAAGTGCAACACAGCAACCACCGATTCAAAAGGAAATATCTGGCTGGCCGGTCAGGGTTTTGTTTTCAATCTAACCGAAAATAAAAAAATTGAACTTCCGGCAGAAGCCAAAAACGATACTTTGCTTTGCCTGTTTTTGGAGAATGAAAAAACAGTGCTTGTCGGAACCACCAAAGGATTATGGAGTTGGAAGGGAAGCTGGGCAAAAATTGCAGAAACCGATGGAATCAGGGTAAACCAGATTGCCAAAGGTGAAGGTGAAGAAATCTGGCTTGCCACGTCGGATGGCATTTTCAAAAGAAACAACAACGAATGGCTGAATTTGAATGATTATGTGATGGACGCCGGTTTGCTCCGCAATTTCTTCAGCATTGCAAGCGGTAATAATCCGGGAGATGTGATTTTCGGAAGCACTTATGCGGTCAGCAAAATAGCAGCCGATGGCGACCATTGGAATTTTACAGGCGAACACGGACTTCCTTTTGGTCCGGTAACCACTATCCTTCAAACCGAAAATGAATTGTGGATGGGAACTGCCAACGGAGCTATTAAAAAAGATGCAAAATGGCACTATTACAATGGAAAACGCTGGCTGCCGGGCAACAAAATAAACGACATTTTTCAAACCGGTAAAAACACCATTTGGATTGCCACTGACAAGGGAATCAGCGAAATAGCACAGGTTGATTACAGTTTTGAAAAAAAGGCGGCTTATTTTGAAAAACGGATAAACAATCGCCACCTCCACCACAACCTGATTTCCGATTGCAGGTTTGAAGCGCCCGGCGACACGGCATCATGGAGTTGCCACACCAACGATAATGACGGTTTGTGGACCTCGATTTACCTCGCTGCCGAGTGTTTCAGGTATGCAGCAACCGGTGAAAAAGAGGCGTACGACAATGCAGTTCGCACTTTTATTGCTATGGAAAAGCTGCAAACTGTAAATCCGATTCCCGGGTTTGTGGCACGTTCGTATGTTGCTATCGATGAAAGTACCGGTCACGATGGGGAATGGCATGTTTCTGCTGACGGCAAATGGAAATGGAAAGGCGATACCAGCAGCGACGAAATTGTGGGCCACATGTTTGCCTACCCGCTTTTTTATGAACTGGTTGCTCAAGGCGAAATGAAAGAACGGGTGAAAGCAGTTGTGCAAAAACTGATGGACCACATTGTAGATAATAATTTTCATCTCATCGACCTCGACGGAAAACCCACACGTTGGGGAGTATGGTCGCCTGATTCACTGAATGGTTCAGATGAATGGTTGTACGAAAAAGGCATCAACTCACTGCAAATCTTGTCGTTTCTTGAAAGCGCAACTTTTGTTACCGGCGACCCCAAATTTGAACAGGCATGTAAAAAACTCATCAAAGAACATCAATACGACAAAAACATGCTGGTTCAGAAAATGTACACCCCTTTTGAAATCAACCATTCCGACGACGAACTCTCATTTCTTCCGTTATATGGTCTGATGCGTTATACAAAAAATTCAGAATTGAAAAAGAGCTGCGAAAAAAGTCTGCTCCGAAGCTGGAAAGTGGAACAGAACGATCGCATCCCAATCTGGAATATTATTTCAACAGCCGGGTTGGGAACGGATTGTGACATGAGCATAGCTATTGAAGAACTTCAGGAATATCCGCTGGATATTATCAAGTGGGAAATTTACAACAGTCACCGGTGGGATCTGCGCAAAAATCCGCTGACAGACAGGTTTGGCAAAGCACAGGCCACCCACCCGATTCCGGTTGACGAAAGGGGAATTACCAAATGGAACAGCAATACATATCTTTTCGATTACCCCGGCAACGGAACATCGGAAGACGATGGAGCTGCATGGCTGCTTCCGTACTGGCTGGGGATATACCACAAATTACTCAGATAAATCTGTGCTAATCAGAGTAATCAGTGGCTAAATAAACTATATTCGGTTTTTGTTTGAGACTATTAAAAATCAATAAAATCATGATTCTGAAAAATTCATTTTTTACAATTCTTGCAATTCTGCTAATTACTGCCTGTACATCAAAAAAAGATTTTAAAACCGATATTGACAACAGTAAAAAACCCTGGACCAATCTCGATTTTTACAACGACCCGTCGAACTTTCAGTTTGCCATTGTTTCTGACCGCAATGGTGGAATGCGGCGGGGTATTTTCGAACAGGGCGTTGAAAAACTGAACCTTGTAATGCCCGAGTTTGTGCTTTGTGTGGGCGACCTCATTTCGGGTTACACCACCGACACCGCCCTGATTGCCAAACAGTGGGACG
>DATITY010000272.1:0-5725 GCA_035467235.1 Draconibacterium sp.
ACACGAAGATAAAGTGAGACAACCCGGCGAACCCCTGTTTTCGACTTTCAAATTTGAAAACCCCGAAGAAAGTGCAGTTATGAATTTTATACTGACAGCGCAGGATGCAACTATTTCAGCATTTAAAATTGAAATGAATAACTGTTGCGAAATAAAAATCCCGGTTTCGCTGGCTGCAGGAGAATCGGTAAAATATTCAGGAGGTGAAAAAGCAATGGTCTTAAATTCAAACCTTCAAATTATAAAGGAAATTCCAGTCGATGTTTCCAAACTTCAAATTGGAAAAGGCAACAATTCAATCGTTTTCGACTGCAAGTTTGCTGAAAAAGAAAAAGAACCAGCCGCCAAATTTGAAGTAAGAATTTCGGGGAAAGCAGAAGAGTTAAAAGGGAATTAGTGATTGGGTGATTGAGTAAAAAATAAGAAGAAAAAAAACAAAAAACCTTATTTTCAATCAAAAACCTTAATAACCGGGAAATCCAGTCAAAACAAAAAACCTTATTATACTTTTATAGATTTGAAAAGAAATGGTTAAATGGTAAATTCTATAACATACGATTACATCGTTATCGGTTCTGGCTTTGGCGGAAGTGTTTCGTCACTGCGCCTGGCAGAAAAGGGCTACTCGGTGCTGACCATAGAAAAAGGAAGGCGTTTTGAATCAAAAGATTTTCCTAAAACCAACTGGAACATTAAAAAATACCTTTGGTTGCCCAAACTGGGTTTTCTTGGCTTTCAGAAACTTAACCTGTTCAAACATGCTTTTATATTGAGTGGAACAGGTGTTGGAGGTGGCAGCCTTGTTTATGCAAATACACTAATGTTTCCACACGACGAATTCTTTAAAAACAAACAGTGGTCGGAGTTTAATGATTGGCAAACCATTTTGAAACCATTTTATGAGAAAGCTGCTCTGATGCTTGGGCGAACCAAATTCGGGAAACAAAACACCGAGGATAAAATCCTCCGCGAGGTAGCAAAAGATTTAGGAAAAGAAGATTCATTTGATAACGTTTATGTTGCCGTTTATTTCAACGTTGATGAAACTCCCTGCGATCCGTTTTTCGGAGGAAAAGGGCCACTGCGGAACCCTTGTACCAACTGTGCCGGATGCATGGTTGGCTGTCGGGAAAATGCAAAAAATACGCTCGATAAAAATTATCTCTGGTTTGCAGAAAAGAAAGGCGTTGAAATTCTTTCGCAAACCAATGTCTGGAAAATTGAATTTCTAAATGGAGAATACCTCGTTCACACAAAAAAAACAGCCGGAATTCTTACCAATAAAAAACGGGTTTTCAAGGCGAAAGGACTAGTTGTTTCGGGAGGTGTTTTAGGGACTGTAAAGTTACTCTTAAACCAAAAATATATTTACAAAACCCTGCCCGACTTGTCGGATCAACTTGGGAAATTGGTACGCACCAACTCCGAAACTCTTTGTACAGCAACACTTTCAGACCAAAAACTAAACAACAGCATTGCAATAAGTTCAATTTTTAATCCCGATAAAAATACCTCCATCGAAATTGTGAAATACCCCAACAAATCGAATCTGATGCGGACTTTACTCACCATTGCAACCGATAAGAAAGGATCAAACAGTTTACGGATTTTTCATTTTCTTCGAAAAGTAATCAGGCATCCTGTACTTTTTTTCAGTATGTTATTTAATTCGCACTGGTCAGAAAACACAGTTATTTTTTTGGTGATGCAAACAGTGGATACCAGTATGCAGTTTGTACTTAAGAAATGGCCATTCAGAAAAAGACTCACATTAAAAAACAACTTAAACGAAAAGGTGCAAGCTTACTTGCCTGTCGGACAGGAAATTATGCACCGGTATGCTAAAAAAGCCAATGCACAACCACAAAACTCAGCTGCCGAAATTTTAATGAATATACCTTCCACCGCGCATATTTTAGGTGGCGTACCAATGGGATTATCCAGTGAAACCGGAGTTGTTGACCCACATTTTAATGTTCATGGATACCCAAATATGTATGTACTTGATGGTTCTGTAGTTCAGGGAAATTTAGGTGTAAATCCAAGTTTTACGATAACCGCACTGGCGGAATATGCCATGAGTAAGATTGAAAATAAAAGTTTTATTTCATAAATTCGAAGAACCTATTGATTTCTAGTTGTGGTTTCTTCTTTTTTTTCAGAAATTGAACAAAAAAACAATGAATCTAATTCGTTTTATCCGAAACAATGATTATATCCCACTGGTAATTTTTGCAGTATCCATGGGATTTCTGGAAGCTATTGTTGTTGTATATATCAGGGAAATTTACTACCCCGATGGATTTCGATTCCCATTAAAGGAACTTCCTCCCAGATTAATTGTAATCGAATGGATTCGCGAAATCTCTACCCTTTTGATGCTGGGTTCGGTTGGATGGATTTCGGGAAAATATTTTTTAAAACGAATGTCAGTGTTCCTGTTCATTTTTGGCGTTTGGGATATCCTATATTACGTTGGTCTCAAAATTTTCCTAGACTGGCCTGAATCATTATTAACATGGGATATTTTATTCCTGATTCCAATTACCTGGGTAAGTCCTGTTTTAGCTCCGGTAATATGCTCTATATTAATGATTGTGATGGCTTTGTTGCTTGATTTCCGTATGTTAAACAATAACCTTAAAAAACTTGAAACAAAAGAATTTGTGCTTTTAATTACCGGTGCAACCGTCATCTTTTTCACATTCACCGTGGATTTTGGGATGATGCTGATTGAAGGAAATTTTCTGAAACATTTTTTCACTTTGGCAGAAAACCGTGAATTTATCGGGTTACTCACCACCTGGCAACCCTTAACTTTTAATTGGGGAATTTTTATTTTGGGTATTTTAATAATTTTTGTAGCGATATTTCTTATAAATAAAAGAAGTTCAGCAAATTGAAATTGATGATGCGCCAAGCTGTCCATACCAGCCAGGTGTCTGTTTAAAGAGATTGAATTTCCCATGACCGAAAAATCTGTGTGTTGGGAAACTCAAAGTCCCGGGAGTCGGACTTTCCAAAGTTATATTCAGTAATAAAAACTTAACCAAAAGACCTTCAAAAATTAACTTTTCCAAATTTCCTCACTTTGGAAAAGTTTTATCGATTGAAAAAAAGACCGGTGGATACAATCCACGACACCCGCATTGCCGCAGCCAATTTCTTTTTTTCTATCTTTAAAAACTTTCAATAAACCAAAATATGATCGTAGTTTTTATCGCTTACCTTGTCATTCTTATCGGAATTGTTGCATATTCGGCGCGCCGCTCAAAAACAAACAACGACTTCATCTTAGGTGGAAAAAAAATTTCGGGTATCTCACTCGCTCTTTCCGAAAGAGCAACAGGTGAATCTGCATGGTTACTTTTAGGGCTTACCGGACTTGCTTATGCTGAAGGAATGGCAGCCATTTGGGTGGCTTTAGGCTGTGTTACCGGAATTCTGTTTTTGTGGATTTTTCTCGCAGAGCCACTTCAAAAGCTTACTGCAAAAACAGGCGCATTAACCGTCCCTGCCCTTTTTTCCGAAACCTATGCCGGAACAAGCCGCACTTTCGGAATTCTTTCATCGGTAATTATTATTTTCTTTTTCATTTTGTATATCGCTGCTCAATTTAGCGGTGCCGGGAAAATTTTTAACGATACCTTTAAGATTGATCCATTTTGGGGAATGGTTCTTGGCTCCGGTCTTGTCACACTCTACACCATGTTGGGCGGATTTATCACAGTGGTTGCCACCGATGCTTTCCAGGCTGTGTTAATGGTTTTTACCTGTGTGGTTTTACCAATTATAGCTCTGGTGGTCGCCGCCACTTTGAATATTGATATTGCAAATACCATTGTTAATGCGAGTTTTACCATTCCTATGAATATTGAAACTTCGAAACAAGCCACCGGAGGTTTACTTATTCTAAATGGCATGAGTTGGGCTTTTGGGTACACCGGCCAGCCACAATTGCTGGTGCGGATGATGGCCATGAGAAACAACAAAGAAACCCGCCAAAGCAAGTGGGTAGCAGTATTGTGGACTGTACTGGCATACGGCGGGGCTTTTATGATTGGAATCATCGGGTACAAACTGGTTCAGGCAGGCGCTTTGGGAAACTCGGCTTCTATTGTTGCAGCCGACGCTGAAAAAATTATGCCTATCATGGTAATGACCCTGGTGAATCCGATTCTGGCGGGAATTCTGCTTTCCGGAGCAGTATCAGCAATGATGTCAACAGCTTCATCGCAGTTAATGGTAGTTTCAACATCGATGACAGAAGATTTTTATCTGCAAATTGCAAAAAGGAGAATAAACGAAAAACGATTGCTTTTCCTGAATAAAATACTTACTCTGGGAGTTGGATTAGTAGGATTTTTGCTCGCCATTTCGATGGAAGATACAGTTTACGGACTGGTTTCCTACGCATGGAGCGGAATTGGTGCATCTTTCGGTCCGGCCATTGTACTATTGATTTTTTGGAAGCGATTTTCGCGTGCAGGAGTTTTTGCAAGTTTAATTACCGGAACAATTTCAGCGGTTGTCTGGAAGACCTGGCTCGTTGAACCAACCGGAATTTCAGAACGTTTAGCCAGTTATCTGCTCGCTTTTGCTTTGGCTGTGGTTTTTAGTTTGACTTTTCCGGAGAAAAAATAGATTCCAAAGTAATCTTATATTTATAGAAACAAATGAATTAATTGGTTCGACTCCGGAATGGGTCGTATTCCTTTAACATTTACTATGCTGTATACATTCAAATCCTCAGGATTCTACTTTTCAAAAACCATTTCACCCTGTTCATGTTTTTCGAACTGGTTATTTTCGAGTTTTGGTGTTGAACCACCATTGTAAATATAAATTGCTGCCTTCTGGGTTTTTGACGAATTCTTAAAGATATTATTCTTTAAAACCAAATCTTTGGCAGGTGAATTCACTGAAAAACCGTAACCCGTGTTATTTTCAATTGTATTTGACTCAAAAGTATTTCGGTGTGGTGCGTTAGGTTCGCTTTCACCACGAAGATTTACACCGTCGCTGTGGTTACTGTAAATATGATTCAGTTTAAATATTACATCGGTGTCTTTGTGGCCGGTACAGATTCCAAAGCGACCATTATCGTGTATTTTATTGTTCGAAACCTGGCTTTCATAAACACGCCAGCAGATAAAAAGCCCGTCGCGATCGTTGTGGTGGATATTGTTGTTTTCAATGGCTGAAAAAGGTGAGCCTGTTCCGGGATGTAATCCTGTATTGCCGCTTCCTGAAATCTCACTGTTTTTTATTGTTACATTTTCAGTTATCTGCCAACTGATTCCCTCGCCATTAAAATCTTTAACATGAACATTGTCAACAGTAACTTTTTTTGACCGTAAAATCAGGATTCCGGCGCTGTTGCAACCATCAGCAAAGAAATTTTCCTTGCGGTTTCCATCGGCAATAAGATTATAAATCAATACATTTTCAACATCAAGAGCTTCAATCACTGACGAAGCATTTGAAATCAGACCGTTTTTATCAGCCCTGTAATCGCGGATTAAACCTTTGTCGATATAAATAATATTATCGGCAATATCGGTTACATATGCAGTTGACACATTCCAGCAACCGCTGTTTTCTTCGTCGGTTACCTGAATTTTCATACCAACTTCAAATCCATCCGAATTCTCAACCGTTAGTTTCAGTTCGCCAAAATCGGCATCGACAACATATTTTGTTTGAACTCCCACTCCCCTTTTCA
>DATITY010000273.1:0-2620 GCA_035467235.1 Draconibacterium sp.
CAGAGTTCCGTAGATATTATTTAATTATTCAAGCCCTGAAGCTTCGGGGTCTGTTGCATAACGATTAACTGTCACCCTGAACTTGTTTCAGGGTCTCTATAATTCAACAATATAGATTCTGAAATAAATTCAGCATGACAAATTGAACTTACGCAACACCCCCTTCGGTTTCAGGGTTTTTTATTTATAACGTAGTTCTTCCGGAAAGGGCAATTGCCAGGGTTTCTGATATTCCTTAAGAAGCTGCTTTGTTAATTGAACGAGAACTGGATTAGCAGAAGCATCAAGCCAATAAATTATTTCTTTTAATTTTTCCGGTTCCATTTCTGTGCAGCCTGCCGAGGTTTCATCTGGGCGCGACCAATTATGCAGGAAAATACAAGAACCTGCTCCATTAACAATCGGTGTAGTATTTTGCTCAACCACAATCCCCTGTTCATACCATATCTCTGCAAAAAACATTTTCTCGGATGATTGCCAATCCGCTTCATCAATTTCATCTCGTGATACAATCATATTATAATAACTTGATTTAATATCATCAATGCATTCAACCATTGCTGTAATTGGTATGTACGAAATATTTAGTCCACCCATTTCATCAGCACTTGCATAGCCAAATGCAGCACCTAATTCAAATACACCTGCCGGGCTTCTTCCATCGCCTTCAGTTTTCATAGGCAGCTTTGATGAGTCTATTGAATTCAATCCGTTTCCCCAGCCAAGTCCATTTCTACCAAGAACAACAGGAATTGTATTGCTGATATTCTGCCAGGGACTAACATCACTCTCTCTTTCAAAGTAAACAAGTTCACCTTTTGTAGATGTCGGCGAGTCAGTTACAACCAATAACATCTGTTTACAATTATTAGGTATTGGAGAATCAATTGTGGTTTGAGTAAAGCAAATTGATGCAAGCGATAAAATCAGAATTACAAAATATTTTCTCATAAATGATCTTCAATGTTTTAAGTTAACTATTATGTTCCGAACAAACTGAATTGCAGAGAGCTTCTGTAAACGATACTCAAAATCACATAACTTAGATCCAATAGCAGTCTTTGAGAGAACCGTGGCACAATATGTTATTACTAATTCATTATCTCCTTCTGCGTTGAAATCAATAAAAGCATCCGGAATTCTTTACCAGATATAAGTTCCAACAGCGCCTGCATTAAGGTAAGTTTTAACTACTTTATTGCCCAGTTTTATATTAAAAGTTTTAAATGTAAAACTGTTATTCAATACAATAACCACGACATTACCGGATGGTGTTAAGAAAGCTACATTCGGTAATTCAGAAAAATAATTTGATTCAATTCTCTTAGAGCCGGGTCTTACAAACTTTGATGCGTGAGCAGTTATATAATAAGCAACATTGCGCGTAACCTGATCGCCCTGAATTGTGATTGCACCGAGACACTCTGTGCATCCGCCTGGTGTGTGCGGCTCCTGGTTTTGATCTGCCGCAAGATTCCATTCTAAAACTGTCTTGCACCAGTTTCTTGATGCACCAATTGTCAATTCCCTTATATTCCATTTTAGTTCATCAGCAAAGATACCGTGCACACCGGTCCATTGCTCAGTGAAGTAGAGATTTTTATCCGGATGAGCATTATGCACCTGGCTGAGACTGCTTATTTGTCCGCCATATAAGTGAAATGCTGAACCATCAATATAATTTCTGGCTTCAGGATCGCTAAGAATGGAAAGCGGATAATCTATTCTGTCTGCATTATGATCGTAAATAATTATCTTAGTGTTAATACCTGCATTATGTAATGCAGGTCCAAGGCTTCCTTTAATAAATGCGGTCTGATCTGCTGCAGTCATAAGCATGCTTGGATTGTTACCGGGATGCAGTGGTTCATTCTGTACTGTAATTGCATCAATAGTTATTCCTTCATCTTTCATACCTTGAATATACTTAACAAAATAATTTGCATAAGAATTATAATACTGAGCAAGAAGACTGCCGCCGATACTACTTTTATTAGTTTTCATCCAAACAGGTGCTGACCAAGGAGACCCCATAATTTTTATGTTGGGATTTATGGCAAGGATTTCTTTTAGAACTGGTATTAAATGTTTCTTGTCCTCCGCCAATGTAAATTGAAGCAGGTCTGGATCAGTCTGTCCTGAAGGAAGATCATTGTATGAAAATACTTTAGTATCAAGGTCAGATGCCCCGATACTTATCCTTAAATAACTTACTCCAATATTTTTATCCGTTGTTTCGAATAGCTCAGTTAGTATTTGTTTTCTTGCAGCGGATGACATATTAAAAAGGTGAAGCGCACTTCCGCCGGTAAGTGCATAGCCAAAGCCATCCATAACCTGATACGTCTGATCAGGATTTACAACAATTGTTTCACCACTTACTCTGCCTGTATCAGTAATAGAGCGCTGCTCAGTAAAAAATATATTTGCTGAAGGATCAGTCATCCATATTTTAACATTTAAAGTATCCTTCGGGGGATCATTAACTTCGCTGGAACAGTTTAAAAGCGTTGCTGAAAAAACAAAAAGTAAAATAGCTCCGATAAAATATATTAGTCTGGTTCTCATAAGTAAAATTTTGATAGTTAATAAGTTTTGCTGAATTAAATTTAAGAAATTT
>DATITY010000274.1:0-6440 GCA_035467235.1 Draconibacterium sp.
TGCATAAGAGCGATCATCAGACCAAAAAGCCTGACTTACCACATTTACGTATGCATCAAAGGCTACTATGTGATAGTTTGCCTCAACTCCAAAACTCCACCTATCGTTTACATTTCGCTGTACACCAAACCCTAAAGTTGGCCGTATTTTAAGACTTGCATCCGCATCATCAGGCATTTCCGACAGCGGTATTGGAATTGCACCTCCAAAATCAATTCCCAGGGATGGTGCCAATTTCCATTTTGCATTCTGCGCTTTTAAAGAGATTATGATTAACAAAAAGATTAAAGTGATAACATATTTAGTCATATATTATTTCTAAATCATCAATAATTAATGTGCTCCTAATAGCCCCTTTAAAAGTTCCCCCATCAAAACTTGGTGAAAAAGAAATATAAAAATGGGTTGGTGTTTCACTTGAAAGATAATTAACAGGCAGCACGATTTCAGTAAATTGATCCTTATCCTGATCGCTTTGAAAGTTGGTTTTGGCCACAACCAGAATGTTCTCGCCTACTCTTTTCTCCAAAGCTATTTCGACTCCGAATTTATCTTTACCTTCAATATTTGTTACTGTAAAACCCCCAAACAGGTTACCCGGCTGTTTTGGAACTGCCTGTATCATTTGGGCACCCGCTTTGAATTTATATTTAAATTTAACCGATTTCGGCCTTTCGTAAAACGGAATTCCAAGTTTTGCCGCTGCCACCGGATTGGTAGGGTCTTTCATCGCACCGTTTATATCGAATTCGCCAACATACAATGCCCCGGCAACTATTGGCATGCCCACAGTCGCCACAGTTTCAATTTTAACCGATGTATTGTTCCCTTCTTTAACGGGAGTTGTTCCGTAAGTACTGTAAATACTTGTACCCATGTTGGCTGTTGCCCAGATGGCAGATTCCTTATATTTTCCGGGCTGTTGAAATGGCTGACTGTTCATCCCGGTTTCCTGGAACCAGTTTTCAAAACCTGCATTGGGTATTTGCCTGTCGCGAATGGTTAAAATATATTCTGTTGAACTCGCCCCATCTCCGGAAGTTACTTTGAAATTAACAAAATCTTCAGGATCGGAAAAAGTAACTATTGCTCCCGATGCCGGTTCGACTATTGCCCCTTCTGAAACTTCAATTTTGGTTTTTAGTGTAAGCGGAAATGTCAACTTGCTCAAATCACCCGATGTGAATAAATGCACTTGTCCTTTTTCCGGAACGATAATGGTTTTTACCGGAGCAAAGCCTCCTCCTGCTTCCACTGTAAATCCGGTTAATTCTGCTTTATCCTGCACAGTGCTTTCATCGCTGCAAGAAACAACAGAAAGCACTAAAATAGCTATCAACAACTTTTTCATCAAAATTAATTTTATCGACAAGTTATGCATATCTGTAAATTTTTTCTGTTCAAAATAATGATTTGTCTTAGAAACATTTGTCCGGTATTAATTGTTCGTCAATTAAAATTTTAAAAAACAAATAATTTTACACGATTAGTTTTCCGGCATAATTGCAAATTAATTAAAATTATATCTATTTTCATCACTTCTCATTTTAAATATGAATAATCCAAAAATACTGACATCATGAAAAACCTGGTAACATTTTTAATTCTCGGATTATTTGGGCCATTAACGTTGTTTGGCCAAATTACCCTTACCGTTGAGGTTGAACAACTGCGCAATAACAAAGGAAAACTTTTACTCGAATTGAGCGATGACAAAGAGAAAGTGCTTCAGGGATTTTCGGAAACTATTGCAAACAATAAAAGCGTCGTGGTAATTACAGACTTAAAACCGGGAAAATATGCATTTAAATATTTTCACGATGAAAATAATGATGAGAAATTAAACACCAATTTTATGGGCATCCCAAAGGAAGGATATGGCTTTTCGAACAATGCAAAAGGTTCTTTCGGCCCACCTTCGTTTGATAAAATGGTGTTTGAAATCAGCCAGTCAAAAACAATGAAGTGCTCAGCAAGTTATATTTTAAATCAGAAATAAAAACAAAATGGCACAAAACGAATTGGATATTACCAACGATAACAGCGAAAAAAAACAACTCAACATTGAAACGATTAAAGAGCTGTGGTCGAAAACATACAACACGCATGGTAAACCCGACTGGTCGCACATTTTTAAATACTACCACAAAAACATCATATTTCAGGATACCATTCAGCGAATTGAAGGGATTGATAATTTTGTTGCCATGTGTAACCGGCTTACAAAGCGCACAAAGGAGCTGAATATGGAAATTGTAAGTATTGTTCAGAATGACAATACGATAATTTTTGAATGGGTAATGACCATGATGTTTAAAAAATACCCAAGTACGCCACTTTATGGATGTACAAAACTGTTGATAAGCGACGATAATTTCATTCTTCAACAGCGTGATTATTATGATTTATGGGGCGATATTTTTAACAATATCCCGCGATTTGGTAAAATGTACCGCAGGTTTATTATCAAAAAATTTGGTTGATTATGAGTTTATTTAAAATACCGGAAGAACTGGATTTTATTCGCACCGGGCGGTTGCCTCAAAAATATTCAACCGAAAGTATGGCCGGCAAAGTTTGCGTTATTACCGGCGCCACATCGGGGGTGGGATATGAAGCTGTAAAGGAACTGGCCAAAGCAGGCGCCACCATTGTAATGATGGTGCGTGATAAACTGAAGGCAGAAAAGCTGTGTGCCGAAATACATGAAACCTTTAAAACCGAAATCCATTATTTTATCGCCGATTTTTTGGATTTAAAACAGGTGTGCAGGGCAACACAAGCGATTCTGGATAAATTCCCCAAAGTAGATGTTTTAATCAATAATGCCGGCGTGCACATGACAACCCGCCAGCTTACCGGCGATGGGCACGAAATGGCATTCTGTGTAAATCACCTGGCATCGTTTTTAATTACCAGTTTAATGTTAAAAAGATTGGTGGAAAGTGCCCCTTCGCGCGTTATACAGGTAAATTCCGAAGGGCATCGCTTTAACGGGCTGGACATCAACGACCTGACCTGGGCCAGGCGTGGTTACCGGGGAATAAAAGGTTATGGTGCTTCGAAAACCGCGCAACTCATGACCGTTTGGGAATTGAGTGATTTGCTGCAGGGAAAAGGAGTGACCATTAATGCCATGCATCCCGGAGCAGTAAAATCGAACATTGGCGCCAACAATGGCAAGCTGTATAACTGGTATTCAAAATACATAATCCAGCCCATGCTGAAAGAACCGAAAATATCGGGCGAAGCCATTTATTATCTGGCATCTTCGCCTGAAATGGAAGGTGTAAGCGGCAGGTTTTATAACCTTACAAACGAAGAAATTCCCGCCAAACATGCTGCAGACAGAGTATTAGGGAAAAAGATTTTTGAAATAAGTAAAACATTAACTCAGCTTGATAAGGAAGACGTTTATGAAGTATGATATCATTGTAATTGGGGGAGGAATTGCCGGACTGACAGCAGCCGCTTATGTAGCAAAAGCAGGCCTTTCGGTGGCACTTTTCGAAAAGCAAAACAAAGTGGGCGGGCTGATTCAAACGTTTGAGCGTAATAATGTTTATTTTGATGGCGGCCTGCGTTCGATGGAAAATTCCGGTACGCTTTTCCCCATGCTGCGACAACTCGGAATTGAAATTGATTTTGTAAAAAGTAAAACTTCAATTGGCGTGGCCGATTCGGTGATGGTGCTCGAAAACCACGAAAGCATCGGGGAATACCAGGAATTTCTCATCAGGCAATTCCCCGAAAATGCTGACGATATCAAAAAAATAATAAGCGAAGTGCGCAAAAGCATGGATTATATGGACGTACTTTACGGGATTGATAATCCAACTTTTATGGACTTAAAAAATGACAAGGAATATGTGAGGAAAAAATTGCTTCCGTGGATGTTTAAGTTTCTGATGACCATCAGGAAAATAAACAACCTGAAAGAACCGGTGGATGAATATCTGCAGCGTTTCACCAAAAACCAGGCGCTGATTGATGTTATCGGTCAGCATTTTTTCCAGAAAACACCGGCTTCATTTGCGCTCAGTTATTTTAGTTTGTACCTTGATTATTATTATCCGAAAGGAGGAACGGCAACCGTTGTAAATAAACTTGCCGGTTATATAAAAGAAAACGGTGGGGTAATTCAGTGCTCAACAACTATTGAGCAACACAATCCGGAACAAAAGTTTGTGATTGACGATAAAGGAAATAAAGTGTATTACGAACAATTAATTTGGGCTGCCGATTTAAACCAGTTGTACAAAAGAATTCCAACCGATACTTTGAACAATAAAAAGCTGGTGCAAAGGATAAAGAATAAAATAAGCTACTATAAAGGATTACGTGGTGGCGACTCGGTGTATTCGGTTTATATGACCGTTGATTTAAAACCAGAATATTTCTCGGAAAAATGTACCGGTCACTTTTTTTATACACCCAGCAAAAAAGGATTATCGGCTGTGGATAAAATAGTAGTAAACGAATTTCTTGCTTTTGAAAAGGTTGATTCAAACAATACAGAACTTAAGGAAAAGCTTATTGATTATTTAAAAGAATACTGCGACTTTAATACACTTGAAATTGCCATACCAGCGCTGCGCGATCCAAATATGGCCCCGGAAAACAAAACTGGAGTAGAGGTTAGTTTATTGTTCGATTACCAGTTGACAAAAAAAATTGATGATGCAGGCTGGACCCCGGAAATAAAAGAAATATTGGAACAGCAATTCATCAAAATTCTTGACGAAACTATTTTCCCGGGATTCAAAGATAAAGTGTCGCATCGTTTTTCATCGTCGCCGCTAACCATCGAAAAGCTTACCGACTCAACCGAAGGGGGTATTACAGGCTGGGCATTTACCAATCCGTACATGCCCGTTGTGAATAAAATGCTAACGATTGCAAAATCCGTCAATACAGTTTTGCCCAATGTTTACCAGGCAGGGCAATGGTCATACAGTCCGGCAGGAATGCCCATTTCCGTATTAACCGGTAAACTGGCAGCCGATAAAGTGATAAAAAATATCAGGAAAAAGAGTTGAAAGGCAATGGATGCGCAAACCAGATTCACGCATTTTCTGCTCAAATTGGTTGATGCCAAAAAACTGGCCAGTAATACGATGCTTCAACCCAAACGTGCAAAAGAATTCAACTATCCAAACCGGTTAAAAAAATATCAGATTGACAGTTTTCTGGCTCAAAACCGGAATGTGATAACTTTTGGCTCAACAAATCAATCTTTACAAAAGCATATTATTTTTTTGCATGGTGGCGCTTACACTGTCGGGGTAAACTCAGGACATTGGTGGATGGTCGAACAAATACTGAAGTTAGCATCCTTCAAAATAAGTTTTATTCAATACCCATTGGCGCCCGAACACAACTACAAACAAACGCATGCCATGATTGCAGAGGCTTATTCGGAGCTGACTTCCAGGAATCCTGACGACCGGTTTTACTTGCTTGGCGATTCGGCCGGAGGTGGTCTTTGCCTCGCTTTCGCCCAAACCCTGAGCGGCAATGTAAAAAAGAAACCTGAAAAAATTGCCTTGCTTTCACCCTGGCTCGACCTTTCAATGAGTAATCCGGATATAAAAGAACTGGAGCAAAAAGATTTGCTGCTTTCTGCTGAAACACTGAAAAAATGTGGCAAATGGTATGCTGATGGAATGGATTTAAAATCACCTGTCTTATCTCCTCTTTATGGGAATATGAAAGACTTAAACGGTATTGGAATATTTGTTGGAACAGAAGAAATTCTGCTTCCCGATTGCCGTCTGCTTAAACAGAAAATTGAACAATCGAATACCTCAGTTTATTACAAAGAGTATGAAGGCATGCAGCACGACTGGATTGTTTTCCCGATAAAAGAGCGTAATATTTTACTCAAGGATGTAATTCAGTTTTTGAATTCCTGACAGTAGCCCACAAATCATAAGTTTTCATACAAAGTTCCGGACTCAGGATTGTTATTAAAAAACTACCTGAATCTATTATTTTTAATATTTATAAACTTTAACCTTAAGACTAAGTCGCACGAATGATGTGTGAATTATGTAATTTTTAAATTGAAATATGTAAAAATTTTGCCTGGCCCGGAGAGTACCTTTATCTGGAATTATCTTCAATAATTCAAATAAAGAAAGCAAAATGAAAAAATTATTGTTACTCCTTTTGATAATTACCACCATTACTGCAAGCGCACATAAAAATGGGTTCAAATCTTACCGCACTCAGGCTAACCGGTATGGGTCTGATAATCCTGCTTTATTTGGCCAGATGCTTGCCCGGCAGTATAATCTCAACGAATCTGCCATTGGTGATTTGCATCAGAAATTCAACAGAAACTGGGGTGATCTGGCTCTTGGCCTGGAGATGGGACATTTGAGCAAAAAGCCCATGAACACGGTTTTAGGCACGTATGAAAACAACCGGGGTTGGGG
>DATITY010000275.1:0-3540 GCA_035467235.1 Draconibacterium sp.
GTACAAGGGAAAATTCGATATGGGATGGGATTCTCTTTGGTTTGAACGTTTGGAGAATCTGAAAGCGTTGGGAATTGTTTCCAAAGAAGTGAACAAGTTTTCCAAAAATCCGCAGATTCCGGCGTGGGAAAGCTTGCCACAGGATATTAAAAATGGATTTGCCAGAGACATGGAAGTGTATGCGGGTATGCTCGAATACCTGGATATGAGCATCGGGCGGGTTTTCGATTACCTGAAAAAGGAAGGAATGTACGACAACACCTTAATTATATTTATGTCGGACAATGGTGCAAATGGAGCAATGGCTACTTTATATCCGGGAAATGAAGATGGAAAATACATTAGTACATTTGATAACTCGATCGATAACCGCGGGTTAAAAAACTCTTACATTGAAACAGGCCCGGGCTGGGCACAGGCTTCGTCTGCTCCCTTCAGATACTTTAAAAGTTTTGCCAGCGAGGGTGGAATCAAAGTTCCGTTAATTGTTAAAATGCCAGGTAATACGGTTAATCCAGGTCAATGGAATCACGGATTTATTCATGTAACCGATATCATGCCAACCATTCTTGAAATTACAGGCGCAAAATATCCTGAAAGTTACAATGGAAACTCCATTCATCCACTTATCGGAGAATCGATAATGCCGGTGCTTAATGGCGACTCTGTAACAGTGCATACCAACGATGGTTTTGGCTGGGAACTTTTTGAGATGAAAGCATACATCAAAGGCAATTGGAAACTTCTTCGCCTGCCGCAACCTTTTGGAACAGGTAGCTGGGAATTGTATGATCTGAAAAATGACCCTGCTGAGACCACAGACCTTTCTGTTGAGTATCCTGAAATTAAAGCGCATTTGATTGAAGAATGGAATAAATATGCGCAGCAAAATGAAGTTTATGACCACAAAGGACATTTTGATGCGTTGTATCGTAAAAACTATATGCCTGCTGAAAATGATTGAGGTAAATAATTGAATCAGGACAAAAACTTTTAACCTTGCTGCACCAATAGCTTAGTGCTGTTTTTTTCATTACTTTTTTAAGAGTCAGAATCCGGCAAAAAGATTTCTGTTTACTGGAATTTTAGTTGCCTTTTCTTGCCCCATTTTAGTAATATTATGGGTATTTTTGGCGAGCTAAAAAAACAACAAACATGAATAATATAATCTTTGAATTTTTAAAAACCAAGGTAAGCCTGTTTCAATACTTTTCTGATAATCAGATTTCAAAAATCATTGAAGAATCCAGACTTCTGTTCTGTGAACAAAACGAAGCAGTAGCCCGCTTTGGTGAAGAGAACCTCTTTCTTGGTGTGGTCATCGAAGGAGAGCTAAGTGCATCGGTTATCGGTGAAGGCGGCATCCGTAAAGAGATACGCAGATTTGTAACCGGCGATACTTTCGGCGAAATTGCCTTAATGAGCCAGGAGCGGATGATTGCCGATATTATTGCCACAAAGCAAAGTAAAGTACTCCGAATTCCGGTTACTGTGTTTCGGACGGTGATTATTACCGAACCCAAAGCGCTTCAACATGTTTCGAAAACCGTTGTCGAGCGGTTCAGTCAAATGCTTGAAACACCCGATGCGGCCAAATCGGCTTTCAAACAAAGCGCCGATCCTTACGGATTGCATTTAAAAGGAGAACGGCCCGAAAAAATACTTGTAATCAATTCCGGTTCGTCGTCCATAAAATTTGCTTTTTTCGATTCGGAAGATGAAAACAACAAAGCCACAGGACAGGTTGAACGGATTGGAATGGATGGAACTAAGCTTACATATCGCGGGGTAAAAGGAGAGACAAACCGTGAACTCGGGAAGGACGGTTATACCGAAGCGTTTAAAGCCATAATGGATGAACTTTCGAATCCGGAAACCGGTGTAATCAAACGCCCGTCCGATATCAGTGTCGTTGGTCACCGCATGGTACATGGCGCCGAAAAATACAGGGCGGCAATCGTGGTAAACAACAAAATTCTGAAAGACCTCGAAGAACTAAATCCATTGGCGCCCCTGCACAATCCGGTGAATATTGCCGGAATCAGGGAAGCACGCAAAGTATTCAGCTCAATTCCGCATGTGGCGGTTTTCGATACAGCATTTCACTCTACCCTGCCCTCGTATGCATTTCTCTACGGACTTCCTTATGAATATTACGAAAAAAACAGCGTCCGCCGTTATGGTTTTCACGGAAGTTCGCATTCTTATGTTTGTTTGAAAGCAGCACAGTTTTTACAGCAAAGGGTAAACGAACTAAAAATTGTAAGTTGCCACCTGGGGAATGGAGCTTCGATTTGCGCTGTTGAACACGGACGCTCCATTGATACAACCATGGGCTTTACGCCGGGCGAGGGTTTGATAATGGGAACCCGTTGCGGAGATATCGACGCGGGTGTAATTACTTATCTTGAACGCGAAGAAGGCTTGACAGGCGCTGAAATAGACCAGTTATTGAACAAGAAAAGCGGATTACTGGGACTTTCAGGAATTTCGGGCGACGTGCGCGAAATTGAAAAGGCTGCTTTAAAAGGGAATGTAAGGGCACTGACAGCGTTGAAAGCCTTTAGTTACAGGGTTCGGAAATACATTGGGGCATACCTGGCAGCCATGGGCGGCATGGACGTTTTGATTTTTACCGGAGGAATTGGTCAGGGCAGTGCGGGAGTTCGTTCAATGGCGTTGCAGGGACTACAGTGTATGGGAATTAAACTCGATGATAAACGCAATCGTGAAGCCAACGGATTCGCAGACGTTTGCCGCATCTCAACCGATGATTCGCCGGTTACTGTGCTGATTGTACCCACCGACGAAGAACGCATGATTGCCCGTGAAACACTGCGGGCATTAAGTCGTTCGTATTTAAAAGACATTGTAAAAGCACAGAAAAGCGAACCTTTTTTACTTGAAGTTTCGGCACATCATATTCATCTCTCGCAGGAACATGTCGAAGCGCTTTTTGGCGAAGGCCACCAGTTAACCTGGCACAGCGACCTTTCGCAACCCGACCAGTTTGCCAGCAAGGAAATACTTACACTTGTCGGACCAAAAGGTAAAATTGAAAGAATCCGTGTTCTTGGGCCAACCCGCAAAGAAACCCAGATTGAAATATCTATGACTGAACAGTTTAAACTTGGTATTCATCCGCCTATACGCGAATCGGGTGACCTTGAAGGAACGCCGGGTTGCATTTTGGAGGGGCCAAACGGGAGTGTTAAAATTGAAAAAGGAATTATTTGCGCTTTACGTCACATTCACATGACTCCCGAGGATGCGCTTCGTTACGGATTAAAAGACAAAGCAGTAGTTCGTGTGCGTGTAAAAGGTAATCGTGAACTCATTTTTGGCGATGTTCTGGTTCGCGTAAACCCGAATTACAAACTGGCCATGCACATTGACACCGACGAAGCAAATGCTGCCAATCTGAAAACCGGCGATTTGGTTTACATTGACAGAATTCAAAGCGAGAACTAAAAGTCCGATGTTATAGATTCCATTACCGGAAGTAAAATGTGGAAACCGAATATTAGCAAGGATTGGAGA
>DATITY010000276.1:0-3090 GCA_035467235.1 Draconibacterium sp.
TTTCGCGGGAGAATACCACAGTGCTTTTAAGGGGCGTGGAATGGCTTTTTCAGAAGTTCGGGAATACCAGTTTGGCGACGACATTCGCAACATCGACTGGAATGTTACCGCCCGTTACAGTCACCCCTATGTAAAAATTTACGAAGAAGAACGCGAGTTAACAGTTATGCTTCTGATTGACGTGAGCGGTTCGCGCGAATTCGGCACTTTCGAGAAACTCAAAAAAAACATCATCACCGAAATTGCTGCAATCCTCGCATATTCAGCAATGCAAAACAACGATAAAATTGGTGTGATTTTCTTCTCAAATACCATCGAAAAATTCATCCCGCCAAAAAAAGGAAGAAGTCATATTTTACGCATCATTCGCGAATTAATCGAATTTCAACCCAAAGAACGGGGAACCAATATTTCGGAAACGCTGCGTTATTTAACCAACGCAATAAAAAAGAAATGTACTGCATTTGTAATTTCCGATTTTATGGACGAACATGGCGACCTTGAAAAGGCGCTTTCGATTGCCAACAATAAACATGATGTTGTTGCACTGAAAATTTATGATGAACGGGAAAAAGAACTTCCGCCAATTGGTTTGATTAAACTGAAAGATGCTGAAACAGGAAACTACGTTGTGGTTGACAGCAGTTCGGAGAGGACGAGAAAATTGTATTCCGACTGGTGGATGAAACATGTTTCAAGGCTGGATTCTTTATTTAAAAAATGTGGCGTGGATTATACAGCCGTTAACACCAGCGAAGATTATGTGAGATCGCTGATGAACCTGTTTAAAAAGAGGGCTTTAAAACAATAAAAGTGTGAAATTGAAACCAGAAATATTATCCAATTATTGTATAAACTCACAGTTCGACTTCGCTCACTGTGACAGAAGTCAGACTGAGCGTAGTCACCGCCTGCCGGACGGGAAGGGAAGTCTGAAATCAGTATTATATAAATTACTGGTCATTTTTATTTTATTATTCACTACCGGAATAATTCAGGCACAGCAAATAAAAGCCACAGCCCGTCTTGATTCAACCAATATTTTAATTGGCGACCAGATAAAACTTTTTCTTGAAATCGATTATCCAAAAAATGCAATTGTTGAATTTCCACAAATTCCTGATTCTCTTTCAGGTTTTATTGAAGTTTTGGGCAAATCGAAAATCGATACAATTGATTTGGATGACAATGCTTTGCAAAAACAAATCAGGTCGTACACCATTACCAGTTTCGATAGCGGAAGTTATTTAATTGAGCCGCAATGGTTTAAAATAAACATGAACGGCACAATTGATTCGGTGCCAACCAACGGAGTAACTCTGAATGTATTTACCATGGTAATCGATACCACGAGAGGCCTGACCGATATAAAAATGCCTTACGATGCACCAGTTACCTTAAAGGAAGTGACCCCTTATATTCTTGGAATATTGTTAATTGCGGCCATTATCTTTCTGGTACTTTACTCGATAAAACGAAAGAAAAAGAATAAGCCATTCTTCGCTCTTCCGGTAAAACCAAAAGATCCGCCACATGTTATTGCTTTGCGTGAACTCGACCGGATAAAAAATGAGAAAATCTGGCAGAAAGATAAAACAAAACAGTATTACAGCGAGGTTACCGATGTTTTAAGAAATTATATTGAAGACAGGTTCGAAATCAGGGCAATGGAACAAACTACCGATGAAATACTTGATAGTTTCAGATACCAGAAGAATTTGCTGAGCGAGAAATCTTTTCAGAACTTAAGTCAGATATTGTCGATTGCAGATTTGGTGAAATTTGCAAAATACAAAACACTACCCGACGACGACAATCTTACATTGGTAAACTCCTACTTTTTTGTAAACGAAACAAAAAAAGAGGAACCCAAAAAAACTGAAATTCCTGAAATAATTGAAGAAAACAATTCAGAAGTTAACTCAAAATAGAAAAGGATGTTTGAAGGATTGACATTTAAAAACCCGGAATTATTCTACCTGCTGCTGGTAATTGTACCAATGGCAGCCTGGTATATTTTCAGGCAAAAACGAAATACCGCGAGCATCCAGGTTTCGTCAACAGCTGCGGTGTTTAAAGCGCCAAAAACAATAAGGCACTATTTGCGGCATCTTGTATTTATTTGTCAGATGATTGCCATCGCGTTTTTCGTGGTCGTACTGGCACGTCCGCAATCGTCGAGCAATTGGGAGAACGTGACTACCGAAGGAATTGATATTATTATTGCTTTGGATATTTCGAGCAGTATGCTTGCACGCGACTTTTCGCCCGACCGGCTGGAAGCCGCGAAAAATGTGGCGATGGAATTTATTTCGGGCCGCGAGCACGACAGAATGGGACTTGTTGTTTTTGCCGGTGAGGCATTTACCCAGTGTCCGTTAACCACCGACAGGGCTGTTTTACTTAATTTATTTAAAGACATACAAAGCGGATTAATTGAAGACGGAACTGCAATTGGTAACGGACTGGCAACTGGTGTGAGCCGTTTAAAAGACAGCGAAGCAATTAGCAGAGTGGTAATTTTATTAACTGACGGTGAAAACAACCGTGGAGAAGTAGCGCCTATGACAGCCGCAGAAATCGCAAAAACTTTTGGCATCAGGGTTTATACGGTTGGAGTCGGAAGTGTGGGTACTGCGCCTTATCCTGTTCAAACTCCCTTTGGAATTGAACTTCGTGACATGGAAGTTAAAATCGATGAAGATCTGTTGACTCAAATTGCCAGTATCACAGGGGGTCAGTATTTCAGGGCAACCAGCAATAAAAAACTGGAAGAAATTTACAAGGAAATCGACGCACTGGAAAAATCGAAAATAGATGTTCAGCAATTTAACCGGAAATCGGAAGAATTCCTTCCATTTGCGATACTCGGTGCGCTGTTTTTAATTGCAGGATTATTTCTTCGGACAACTATTTTTAGAAATATTCCTTAAGTATTGAAAGTATGGAAATGTTCAGATTTGAAAATAGCGGGTATTTATGGGGAATGCTTATTATTCCATTACTTACTCTCTTTTATATCTGGTCTCGGATTGCGCGGAAGAAAGCACTGCGCCGCTTTGGAAACGAGGAGATATTAAAATTTTTAAT
>DATITY010000277.1:0-4799 GCA_035467235.1 Draconibacterium sp.
GTTGAAGGTTGAATGTTGCAAGTTGATTTTTGCAGAACCAACACAAATATTACCATCAAAGATTCCAATTTCGTCGCCATTCTGCAAGCCCGATTCATCGGGATTTAACAGAAAAATGTTCATGTGGTCGGTACCGTTGCCTTTGTATGCCGGAATAAAATGGGTTGCCATAATTTTCTCCGGTTGCGCAGTTGCAGATTTTGGATAGCTGTCGGATATCCACAAAGTATCGTTTGCACTTACTTTTATTTTGTAGCCATCACCTGCTGCAAAATCGCCAATATTGTTTGTCCAGTTGCCGAATAACTTCTCGATGGAATTACCGTATTTGTCCTGTACTTTTATCAATGTGTTCCGGTTAATGAGTTCCTGCATTACATCCAACCCGTTAAATGATTTTGTTTGCGGATAACCAATGATGTTCCAGCCTGTTGCTAAGGGTATTGCATACGGATAATTTGCTATTTCCGGGCCATAAACCTGAATCGAATCATCGCTGCTTACTTTTACTTTATAACCCTCAGTGAGCTCAATATCTCCAAGGTTGTTATTCCAATTATCAAATATTTTCTCAAGAGATTTCCCTTCTTCATCCTGAATTTTCACCAGTGAACCGTTCGAAATCAAGGATTGAAATACGGATTCCATATCCGGATTGGCAGGTAAAAGGTATGTTGATATGATATTCCAGCCATTAGTAAAATTAACCACCTGTTTGTCGAGGTATTGATCCACACCCATATCAAAAGCCATTCCTTGCTGAACAGGTTTTCCAAAATAGTCCTGATTTCCCGTATTAATGGTAAACTGAAGTTCGAGATCAAGGCCTGCATCTATTGCTGGTGAACCTTCGACAACTTTGTAATCATTAACAGTTGTCAGCATTCTTGGATCAGTCACATTTGAATTTCCCGGGTTAAGTAGCATTGGATTGGCAAACATGCCAACAATTTTACCGTCTAACATTTCCTGTGTGCTAACCTGTGCCCATGTGTTAAAATCAAGTGCAGGTGATGAGCCAATTATAAACTCTCCAGTTATTGAATACCAGCAGTTGCCCTGAAAGTTTTCCCCGCCAATTCCATTATAGACACTGTTTTGTTTTGAAACAAAAATGTTATTGCGAAAATTGAAATTTGAATTAACATGATCTAAAAAAGATAAGGCTGGTCCACTGTCATTATAAATTACGTTATTGTAAAATTGCAATCCTTGAAATTTACTGTTGATCCCTGATCCGTTCCAAACGATAACGCTGCCTGTTTCCGAAATATTTCCATCGTTTTCGCTGATGCAATATCTGATAATATTGTTTCCCCAATCAGAGGCCCCATCATACTGAAAAATCCCGTAGCCCGCGCCATGGTTGTTGTATGATAAACAATACTGTATAATTGAATTGGTTGTTCCGCCATCCAGATCGAATCCCACACCATCTTTCGCACCAGCCGGAGTTTTATTATTATGCGAAATACAATGTTGAATAATTGCACTGTCCACTTCTGCCACCCAGATTCCTCCCGGACCGTTGCCTATTCTGGGCATATCCCAGCCATTGTTTGATGCCTTGCAATATTCAATGGTGATATTTTTTGCATTATATGCCAATATCCCGTTTCCGCTGTGGTTGTTCAGAACAGTGGGGTCCCCTGGATTATTATCAGCAACACAGTAACCAATATAAATATCCGACAGCGATGTTCTGTCGGGACCAGCAATGAATATCCCTGCAAAACCATTATCATGAGCGTGTACATTTGTAAAACGATAGTTTTCACCTAAATCTTTTACTGTGAGACCAGAGTGTTGAAAACCATAAACCTCAACGCTATCCACAACGATATTGGAACAAAAACTGATAGTTATTCCGTTACTTGTATTTCCTTCTTTTCGTCCGGCACCTGCGAACTTGAGGTTTTTTATGTTGAGGTACTGACAATCTGCAGCAATTAATCCAGGGCCGGTTCCGGCATAAATGGTGGCCCTGCCTGTACCGTAAGAACCAATGTACACTTTATTCTCAGCAGTTCCTGAATCATCGAAGTTAAAAAGAATACTTCCTGTAAAGCTACTTTCTCCCTCGAAGAGTATTGAATCACCCGGCTCAAAATTGATGTGGTTTACTTTGACAATTGTCTTCCAGGCTTCCACCGGTGACGTTCCCGGATTGTTATCATTGCCCTGCGGACTGACATAATAGGTGCCTGAACCACCTGTTTCATCAGGAATCTGGCCTGTTGTATCAGCCGTCAGTATTAAATTATCAACCCATACACTTCCTGTTCCGGCAGGTTTCCAAATATAAATTTGGGGATTACTTCCCGGGATTTCACTGGTTGTGAATGTCAGGCTGTCGGTCTTGTAATTGGTATTGTTAAAAACAATGCTATCCACACTTCCCCCGAAGTCTTTTGCCCCTAATATGGCTGTTTGTCCTGATTCTGTCTTTATTGTTGCAGTTAACTTATAAGTTGTATTGGGCTCAAAATTAAATGGTTGATAAAGATATGCATTAGCACCGGTAATCCTGGCACTAAAATTACCTTCATAAACATTATTGGTCGCGATTGTTACGGAGGCATTTCCATTAACAATATAAATATTCCAATATGGAGCGAAAACACCATCTTCAAATCCGTAATTTTTAACCAGATTTTGCGAAAACGCATGATTATAAGTAAATGAAAATATAATAATGCTTAGGAAACAAATCTTCAATATTAATTTCCGATAATTCATGTTTAGAAAAAGAGTGACACGTCCAAATTTAATTTCAGTAATACATGTCAAACTTACATAAATTATTATACAAATTGAACCTGCATCTTATGAAACGTTGATTTAATGCTGAATAACAAATAAAAATTCTTTCTATCATTCAATTAAACCTTATATCAATATTGGAGTCAATACTCAGTCAATAAAAAATCTTAAACTAAATTATCATGAAAAAAACATTATTCTTTCTTGCAGCAATCCTGGTAACAGTAACAGTTTCTGCACAGGTTGATCTTTCTGGTTCCTGGAAATTAAACAGTTCTAAAAGCAAATTGGGCGACCAGTTCAGCATGGCCCCCAAGGAAATTATCGTTGTTCAAAAAGGCAATGATATGAGCGTGGAAAGACACTCCGAATGGCAGGGACAGGAATTCACCACCAACGATAAATTTACACTCGACGGAAAGGAGTGTGTAAACGCGGGGATGATGGACTCACAGAAAAAATCGACAGCGGTTTGGGCGGCAGATAAAAAATCGTTAAAAATCACCTCAAAAATTCCTATGCAGGATGGCGGGGAATTCTCACTTACAGAAGTTTATAAAATGGACGGCGGTAATATGGTGATTGAAATGAGCGCCTCGTCATCATTTGGCGACATGGCTGAAACCCAGGTTTACGATAAGAAATGATCATTTTTTTTGTTAATAAATATTTATCAGAGCGCCGTCCGGTTTCGGGCGGCGCTTTTGTTTTTATGATTATTTCAAACCCTCAAACGGATTTTTCCCGTTCCATTTACCTCCTCCTGAAAGAATGGTGTAAAGTGCATCATAATGCATGGTTTCGAAAATGGTGAACTCGTTGAAATTAATGATTGCCCTGTCGTCAACATACTGGCGCTCTTTGGGAAGTTCGCCCATCGCAGGAATCACTTTTGCATTACTGCGTCTTCCAACCACGCCGGGTCCAAATGCTGTAATACCTGGTTTCGAACCCCAACCCAGACTTTCTGTATAAGCGCTTTCGCGGTCGTGAATGTTATAAACTTGGTGAAAACCAAGGCCTGTAATATAACTGATTCCAATCGGGTTTAATCCTGTTTTATAGTCCATTAATTCCGAGGCTGCATCAAAATACTTTTGTTCTTTCGAAAGTGACCATTGAAGTAATGGTGCCGCAGCATATTGTGGTTGCCTTACATTGTGTCCCCAACCTCCCTGCGCAGGATTGTTTCCAACCGGGAAAGCATGGCTGTTTAATTCAGCTATATTGGCATCGGCGGCGTTTTTTATTGCCCTTTTAAAATATTCAACAATTACAGGATCAGTTGGAACATCTTTGGCCAGAATGTACGACATAATAAATGCAGGATTATCAAAACGTTTGTCATTAAGTGAATAACCAGGTGTAATAGTAAGATTCACCTTCATTGAATCTGAAATGGTATATAACTCTTTTATTTTCAAATGATCAACTTCACTTTTTGTCAAGAGGTAATGTTGAATATGATAATATAATCGTTCAGGATCAGCTATTATTCCGGAGCAATTTTGCATGGCAAGTTCACCTCTTTTAATCAGTTCAGCCGCTTTTTCGGGTTTGTAAGGCTGAATTAATCTGGCTAAATGAAGAAATAATCCGGCGCCGGTGCAGGTAGCCCGGGGATCCACTTTTACGGTTCCGTACTTTTTATTGTCCAAATCAAGTGGAGCGGCAAACGGGTCCGGATAACCGCGGGTTTCTGTTCCGAAATGAATTGATCCATCTTCGTTTTGAAGATATTCCCAGGCAAGCGTTCCCCATTCGGCTTCATCGATGATATCGGGAACTTTATTGGCATAATTCAGAATATTGAAGTCCTGGTCGAAATCGCCCGGAATATTGTATTGCGCATCAGTAAAATAATCAGGAAAGGCTTCATAAATCATCAGGTTCAGAATTGGGTTCGACAGGTGGTAGGCGCGACGGTCGGCGTCACCCGCATCGTGATATCCTCCGTAAACTTTAAAAGTCCTTTCATTTCCAACAACATCGATATTTGCCTCGCCAATGGGTCCATCAACATCATAAATCAAGGT
>DATITY010000278.1:0-3849 GCA_035467235.1 Draconibacterium sp.
GTTGTGGTTTCGATGGGTGGCCAGATTCCGAACAACCTCGCAATGAAACTTTACGGGCAGAATGTCCCGGTTTTGGGTACTTCTCCCTTAAAAATTGACAATGCCGAAGACCGTGAAAAATTCTCGTCGCTTTTGGACAGATTAAGAATTGATCAGCCACGTTGGGCAAGACTTTCAACCATCGAAGAAATTCACAAATTTGTTGAAATTGTTGGTTATCCGCTGTTAATACGTCCTTCGTATGTTTTATCGGGCGCAGCAATGAATGTGGTTTCGAACCCTGATCAGCTCGAGCATTTTCTTGAAATGGCTGCCGATGTTTCAAAAGAACATCCTGTGGTAGTTAGCGAATTTATTGAAGAAGCCAAGGAAATTGAAATTGATGCCGTGGCAAACAAAGGAGAAATGATTGCGTACGCTATTTCAGAACACGTTGAATTTGCAGGCGTCCACTCGGGTGATGCCACAATCGTATTTCCACCACAAAAATTATATATAGAAACCATTCGCCGGATTAAAAAAATTGCCCGCGAAATTGCAAAAGGACTTGAAATTACAGGTCCGTTTAACATTCAGTTTCTGGCTAAAGACAACGATATTAAAGTAATTGAATGCAATCTGCGGGCTTCGCGAAGTTTTCCGTTTGTTTCGAAAGTAATGAAACTGAACCTGATTGAAATTGCTACAAAAGTAATGCTCGGCATTCATGTCGAAAAACCCGACAAATCATTGTTTGAGCTTGATTATGTTGGGGTAAAGGCGCCTCAGTTTTCGTTTGCAAGGTTGCTGAATGCCGATCCTGTTTTAGGTGTTGACATGGCTTCAACAGGCGAAGTTGGCTGTATCGGTGAAAACTATTACGAAGCAATTCTGAAAGCCATGCTTTCGGTTGGCTACCGGATTCCTGTTAAAAATGTGCTTATTTCATCGGGGCCATCGCGTGGAAAAATTGAATTGCTCAACAGTGCAAAAATGATGCGCGACAGGGGATACAACATTTTTGCCACCGAAGGTACCCACCGGTTTTTTACAGAAAATGGAGTGGAAAACACACTTCTCTACTGGCCCGATGAAGATGAACAATCGCCAAATACAATCGATTTTATAAAAGAAAAGAAAATTGATTTGGTAATTAATATACCGAAAAACTATACCAACCGTGAACTTAAAAATAACTATTTAATTCGCAGAAGATCAATAGATTATAATATTCCATTGATTACAAATTCGAGGGTTGCAAGCGCATTTATTTATGCAATTTGCAAATACGAAATAGAGGATATTTCAATTAAAAGCTGGGATGAATACAATTAGCTTTTATCGTATCGATATTAAAAAAGCACCTGTAATAAACTGGTGCTTTTTTTATACCTTAATCTGTAGAATATAATTCGCTTTGAAATTGAGATTATTTTATTAATTTGTAATTCAAAAAAACAGCAAATTTAAGTTCAATTATTGTCTCTCATTTTATAAATATTTAATTATGAAAGTTAATGATGTTGCTGACTTACAACAGAGATATGATTTACTGGTTGAATTACAGAAATCAAAACTGGTAAATAAAAAGAATGAAGTTTTAAGTAAATATGAGGATTATAATGAATTTATTAAAAGTATCGAATATCATTTAATAGAAAGGTCAGGAGACCCTAATTTCCAAACATTTTACAATGTTTACGATAAAATATTTACAATTGAGGAAGAAAAGGAGTCATATTCAGGATTTGAAGAGGTTCTTGACTTTAATTTTGACCAATCTTTACAGAAAAAATTCGGGCCTTTTAAAGAGGTGTTGTTATATTGTACAACTCCCGATGATGAGGATGTTATTGGTGGGATCAATTTTGCAACATATTATTACCCTAATCTGTTTGATAAATCTTTCGGAACCAGTCATATATTCTATCTGTTTGTCAAACCTGAGTACCGGTCTTTTAATCTTGGAACCGAATTAATCCAAAAGGCAGAAAATTTCTCGAAATCTCTTCTTTTTGAATGGATTAATAAAAATAATCATCACGTTGATTTTCCCGAAATTGAATTAATTGTTTTTTGTGAACAGAATTACCCTGAAAAGATGACATTACTTCAATACTGGAAGGATAATATGAATTCGCTGACTGATCAATGTGACAGGTTAAAATGGTGGAACAAAAGAGGATTCAGAAGATTGAACATGAATTATGTGCAGCCCGCACTAAATATAGAAAATGAACCTTGTTTGTATTTAAGTTTAAATGCAAAAACAGGATTACAGGGAATACCTTCTTTTATTGTTTTAGAACATATTAAACGCATTTTTTCAATCAGTGTTTTGAAAGGAAGGGATATAGAAGATGATATTAATTACAAGAAAATAGAAAATTACCTAAAATCCCAAAGTACCATTGTATTTTCAAGTATTGATGATTACGAATCAATTAAGGAAACCATCTACCAATACTCAAACTCAGAGAATTCTTATGACATATTGATTAAAAATCTATTTAAAAAATAATTTAGTTTTTATAAGACCATCAAAAAACTTTAACAAAAGATTTTAGCGTTTACAATTATCAAAAATGAAAACTAAACAGGATAATTATTGACAATGCCATAAATAATAAGAGTTATAAATTGGGGTAAAATTTTAAGCTTAATTAAAACAAAAAGAATCCCTCTCTTCAAAAAGCTAAAACCACTTATTTTAATTCCTTAAAAAAATCCTTTTAAACTATTGACATTTAGCCATTTATTTTGTATATTTAGAAATATTGGCACCAATTGAAATTAGCTATTTTTATAAAACCAATATTAACACATAGCGTTTTTTAATCAAAATAGGAGGAAAATACAATGAGTTTACCAACCGAATGGATTAAGTATGCACCAAAACCCAGGCGGCTAACAGGTGAAGATGAATGGAATGTTTTCTTATCTTACCGATCGGTTAACAGATCATGGGTTTTGAATCTGTATGATGTATTGCGCGAATTGGGACACACAGTGTTTCTCGATCAGTGTGCACTGATGGTAGGAGACACGCTGGAAATTGAGCTTAAGAATGCACTAAGTACTAGTCAGGCGGGCGTTCTCATTTGGTCAAGAGACAGTCATGATTCTGAATGGGTAAAAAAGGAGTATGAGGTCATGAAAGCGCTTGCAAGTGAAAAGAAAGGATTCCTATTCATACCCGTCAGACTCGACAAAACGAAACTGCCACCTTTTGCTGAAGAAAGAATCTTCCTTGATTTTAGCTCTTACCCCGATGGACCAAATGGTGGTGAACTTTTAAAACTTTTACACGCTGTGGTGGGTAGACTTTTGAGCGATGAGGCTGCACATTTCGCTAATGAACAGGACGAAGCTGCTATGGTAGCTGCAACGAAGATTAAAGCGGCAATCAAGAATAAATATTCTGATCGCCTCATCAAATTATTCGAGGAGGATGGCTTGCCATGGAAAACTTCTGCCGCTTTGGGATGTATGGCTGCCGAGGGTCTCACCAAACTTGATCGAAATGTCGATGCAATTAAGATTCTGGAGCAAGTGGAACAATGGTTCCCTAAAGCAATCCGGCCTAAACAACTTCGGGCGTTGGCATTGGCCAATCGTGGACAGGAAAACGATCTGATGAACGCCCAGGATATCTTAGGTGAACTATATGCAGCAGGCGAAAGAGATCCTGAAACTCTTGGCATTTATGCCAGAACATGGATGGATCGGTATGCAAAATCAAAGGAAACAGGCGACCTGAAGGAATCCAGAGACTTATACGCAATGGCTTTCAGAGGAGCACAGGACGACTACTATACAGGCATTAACGCTGCAGCAAAGAGTGTATTCCTGGGAACAGATGAAGATTTG
>DATITY010000279.1:0-17130 GCA_035467235.1 Draconibacterium sp.
AATTATAAAACCAATACAAAAGGGGCACAGGAAGCACATGAAGCAATCCGGCCAACATACATATCAAATGAAACCATCGATGGAACGAACCAGGAACAGCGTTTGTACGAATTAATCTGGAAACGGACAATTGCCTCTCAAATGGCAGATGCTATTCTTGAAAAAACTACTGTATCGATTGACATTTCAAACGACAAGGCAAAATTTATTGCCACCGGTGAAGTTTTGATTTTCGATGGATTTCTGAAAGTCTATATGGAATCGACCGATGATGAAGGTAATGGCAACGGAAGCAGCGATGTTATTATTCCTCCGTTAAAGGCAAATGACAAACTGCAAATGTTGTCGGTTGTGGCCACCCGTCGGTTTACACAACGACCGCCCCGATATACTGAAGCATCACTTGTGAAACGGCTCGAGGAACTTGGTATTGGCAGGCCTTCCACATACGCGCCCACCATTACAGTTATTCAAACCCGTAATTATGTAGTTAAAGAAGACCGCGCCGGAGTTGAACGCAGTTTTGATGTAATTTCATTAAAGCATGGGAAGATAACTGAGAAAAATATGGTTGAAGTAACCGGAGTTGAAAAATCAAAGCTTTTCCCAACCGACATCGGAATGGTAGTTACCGATTATTTGCTCGATAATTTCGATGAAATAATGGACTATAATTTTACTGCAAGTGTTGAAGCTGAATTTGACGATATTGCCGAGGGCAAAAAGGTTTGGAATGAAATGCTTGATAATTTTTATAAGCCATTTCACCTGAAAGTTGAAAATGCACTGCAAAACTCAGAACGTTCGAAAGGCGAACGCATGCTTGGAATTGATCCAAAAACCGGAAAACAGGTTTCGGTAAAAATCGGAAGGTTTGGTCCTCTTGCACAATTAGGAGAAGGAACTACTGACGGAGAAGGCGAAAAACCACAGTTTTCGAGCCTGCGTGCCGGTCAGCACATCGAAAACATTACCTTGGAAGATGCGCTTGAACTATTCAAACTTCCGCGCGAATTAGGTGAATTTGAACATAAAAAAGTTACTGTTTCAATTGGTCGTTTTGGTCCGTACATCAGGCACGACAATAAATTTGTTTCGCTCGGCAAAGGCGACGATCCATATGTTGTAACTCTTGGCCGTGCTATTGAATTAATTGATGCAAAACGTGATAAAGATGACAAAGCAGTTATCAGGTTTTTTGACGAAGAGCCCGAACTGCGGGTGTTAAACGGAAGATTTGGTGCGTATATTTCTTATAAAAAGGCAAATTATAAAATTCCGAAAAAAGTGGAAGCCGAAAAACTCACACTCGAAGATTGTATGAAAATTATTTCTGAATCGCCAGAACCAAAATCGAAAAGGACAAGAAAAAAATAAAAAAATAAAGGCAGGTGAATTAATCATTTGCCTTTATTTTTGCGATTAAAAAATTTAAAAATGGATATTCGATACTATTTTACTCCTGTTGATTTTTCTACATACTACAATTCAGGGCATTTAACCTGGAAATATTCGTTAGGAGCAGTTGTTGAAAAAAATTCGCTCGCACTAACAAAGGAGAATATTCATAAATTAAATATTGCCATTGTTGGAGTTCCTTTCGACAGCAGAAAAGAAGATAATTATTCGCCACAGGCAACCGATAAAATCCGGGCAGAGCTTTATCAACTGGCAAAATTCAACAATAAAATCAACATTGCCGATTTTGGCAATTTAAAACCGGCAAGCAGTATTAAAGGTTATTACCAGGCCTTGCGCGACATTGCTGACTACTTTAACGAATTAAAAATTGTAACTGTTGTTATTGGTGGCAGCCAGGATTTAAGCATCGGCATTTGTGAAGCATTTACGGGCGATCCATATTTTTCATACTCAACAATTGATGCTTTTTTAGATGTCAAAAGGGCAAAAGAACCATTCGATTCATCCAATTACCTTTCAAGGTTATTTAGTAATCAGCCACAACTTTTTCAGTTTAATTTAATTGGATTTCAAAGTCATTATATTGCTTATGAAAATCTCAGTAAAATTAAATGTATCAGTGAACACATCCGACTCGGAAATTTACGCGATAATATCATGCTTGCTGAACCTGTGTTGAGGAATACGGATTTTCTTTCATTTGATATTAATTCAGTAAAGCATTCTGAGGCACCCGGTAGTCTCAGAATTACTCCAAATGGACTACGAAGCGAAGAAGCGTGTCAGTTGGCAAAATACGCAGGTCTGAGTGGACGCCTTAAAGTATTCGGATTATTTGAAGTTTTTGAAGAAAACGACAGGGAAAATTTAACCGTTAATCTGGCAGCGCAGTTGATATGGTATTTTTTGGAGGGATGCATCAATCGGGATAATGATAAACCGGATTCAAATGAAAACAACATTATGTATCAGGTTGAGGTGGACAGTGTTGATAAACCTATCATATTTTTTAAAGACTCAGTTACCAACCAATGGTGGTTGCAAATTGAAACATCTGAAAAAAGAAAATTGTATTTCGGATGTTCGGAAAAGGAATATGAGCAGGCTTCGAATAACGAAATACCGGAATTGTGGTTGAAATATATTCAAAAAATTGATGTTCTCTTAAAATAAAGCCCTTAAGCCAACGTTCTTTGCATACTATGGTAACAGAAGTTTGTTTCAAACCACTTTTTTTTATTTCTTTAACAAGAATTGAAAAGACTAATTAAGCTGCATCCCAAAAGGAATATGAAAAAAATATTTTCTTTTTTATATTTAGTAATTATAGTTAAATTAGCAGCCTTTAGTCAGCAGGATCCGCAGTTTACCAACAACATGTTTTACAAGTTGGGAGTAAACCCCGGGTATGCCGGCGCCGAAGGTACCATTAGTGGTATCATATTAAATCGTTACCAGTGGGTTGGATTTGAAGGAGCCCCGAAAACATTGGTCTTTAGCGCAGAAGCAGCGATCAATGCATTTGGTTCTCCTGGAGGAATTGGTTTAAATGTTGTTAGCGACGAATTAGGATTTGAGAAGAATACCCAGATAAACGCCAACTATGCATATAGTAAAACCCTGGGAATTGGAAAGCTTGGCATCGGTTTGTCGTTAGGCTTGTTCAATAAAAGCATAAATGGTGAGTGGGAAGTGCCGGAAGACAACCTGGGAATTTATACGCAGCCAGGTTCCGATCCGGCAATACCACAGGGAGAGGTTAGTCAAATGGCGCTGGACGCAGGATTAGGTTTATATTTGTCGTCAAATCAATATTATCTTGGAGCTTCGGTGACTCACATAAACCAGGCTTCCATAAAATTTAGTGATTTGGCAAGTACTTATTTGGTGAGACACTACTATTTAATGGGTGGATACAATATTAAACTGTCTGATCCGTTATTTGAGTTGCGACCTTCGTTCTTGTTTAAATCTGACATGGCCAGTTGGCAGTTGGATATAAACACAAATATTGTTTTTAATGACCGATTTTGGGGAGGAATTACCTATCGCGTGCAGGACGCCATAGCCATTTTATTAGGCATGGAAATGGAAAATGGATTGAGATTTGGTTATTCTTTCGATTTGGTAACATCGGCAATAGCAAGAAATGGATTCAGTTCACATGAAATTTTTGTGAGCTATTCATTGGATTTAGAAAGAAACCGAAACCAAAAATATAAGAGTATAAGATTTTTATAAAAGACATTTATTAAGCAATGAACCAAACCGTGGATATACTTTACATATAAGGTTATTTTACAGAATGTTTCATTATTCGCCTTAAGGATAAAAGATTAAGAACAGATGAAAAAACTTATTTTAATTGCTTTTGTGCTTTGGAGTGTATTCATTTTTACCGGATGCAGCAAATCGGGTAATGGTGAATTAGTAGGAGTACAGGACAGACCAAAGTGGAGAGAATCCCAGCCATATGGAATGGTATTTGTCCGAAAAGGAAGTTTTAACATTGGTCCAAGCGATCAGGACGCGAGTACAGCTGGTGTTCCGACAAAAACCGTTTCGCAGGAGGCTTTTTGGATGGACGACACTGAAATTACAAATAACGAGTACAGGCAATTTGTAACATGGGTAAAAGATTCTATTGCCCGTAAAATGTTAGGAGAACAATATCCTGAGTTTTTAAATACCGAAGATCGCGATAACAATCCAATAGATCCTCCCACTATCAACTGGCGCGAAAAAATCGACTGGAGTGATCCTGACTACCAAATGGCAATGCAGGATTTATACATTCCTGAAAATGAAAGATTTTTTGGGAAAAAAGAAATTGATTCGCGAAAACTTGTTTACGAATATTGGTGGATAGATTTACAACAGGCAGCAAAACGCAGCAATAGTTATAATTTCAAGACTCAGCAATATGAAGGAAATGTATATACTGCTGAAGGAGAGTTGGTTCCGATAACCAATCGATCTGCATTTATAATGCAGGATCAAGTATATGTTTATCCCGATACGTTAACATGGATACGGGATTTTACGTATTCGTATAACGAACCCCTTGCAACCCGTTATTTCTGGCACCCCGGCTTCGATGATTATCCGGTGGTTGGCGTTACCTGGAAACAGGCTTTGGCATTTTGCAACTGGAGAACTAAAATACAAAACGATTATTTAACATCTAAAAAGGAAGCTACTTTACAGGCATATCGGTTACCAACCGAAGTAGAATGGGAATACGCTGCCCGCGGTGGGAAAGGCTTTTCAATGTATCCCTGGGGTGGGTATTATACGCGTGATGATGAAGGAGTATTTCTTGCCAATTTCAAACCATTACGAGGTAATTATGTGGAAGATGGTGGTATCGCAACAATGAAAGTCGGAAGTTATGATCCCAATGAATATGGAATTTATGATATGGCTGGAAACATTGCAGAATGGACTGAAACAGCTTACGATGAGGCAGGATACAATTATTTTGGCGACTTAAACCCAACATTTACATACAATGCACGCGCTGACGAACCTCCGGTAATGAAACGAAAAGTAATACGTGGAGGTTCGTGGAAAGATATTGCTTCGTTTATACAGGTTTCAACCCGCAGCTATGAATATCAGGACACAACCAAATCTTATATCGGATTCCGTTGTGTTCGTTCTACTTTTGGGCAGGATTTTAAATAAATTATTTTTAAACTTATTTGATAAACAAATGAATATAGGTGAACTAATCAAGACAAAACGGTGGAAAACGTTCATGGGTTATGTTTATGGATGGGGTGCTTCAGTAGTAATGATTGGCGCACTGTTCAAACTTGAACACCTGAAGTATTCCGGAACTTTACTGGCAATTGGTCTTATTACAGAAGCATTTATCTTCTTCCTGTCCGCTTTTGAACCTCCTTTGGAAATACCAGATTGGAGTAAGGTTTATCCTGAATTGAGCGAGGATTATGAACTTGAAAGTTACGAGCAGTTAGGAAAGAAAAGTAAAAATGGATTTAACGATTTGTTTGGCAATAACGATTTGACACCCGAACTTCTGGATAAAGTTGGTAAGGGATTGAACAATTTAAGTAATACTGCAAAAGGAATTAGCGATATTTCATCGGCGACACTTGCGACTGATATGTATGTTAAAAATCTGAGTTCAGCTTCAGAATCGATGAATAACCTTGCCGAAATTAATAATAAGGCCAATGTATCCATTAATAAATCTGTTGGTACGCTTCTTGAATCATACACAACTACTGCACAGAAAATTTCTGAAACAGGAATAGGTGCGATTGAGAATATGCATAAAAGTGGCGAAAAGTTCTCGTCAGTTTTGGCAGAAACTACCAAAAAATTAGCTGAAACTTATGGTAATGCCGGTAATTCGGTAATTTCCGAAATTGAAAATATTAAAGACAGCTCGAAACAGTATTCATCCAATCTTCAAAAATTAAATGGAAATCTGAGCACTTTAAACTCAAACTTCGAAACCCAGTTAAAAGGTACAGAAGAACAATTTAAAGCCAGTCAGAATTTCAGCAAAGATTTGATGGCGATGAATAGTATTCTGGCATCTTCAGTTGAGGAATTAAAAAGATACAAGGAAAACGCAGAACAACTCAATAAACACCTTGAATCATTAAATACCATATATGGTAACATGTTGGGTGCAATGAGTTATAAAAAGTAAAATTGTAGAACAGGATTATGGGTGCAAAAAATTGCCCGGAAACCCCGAGGCAAAAAATGATAAATATGATGTACATTGTGCTAACAGCAATGTTGGCGCTTAATGTTGCATCAGAAGTTCTTGAGGCATTCAGGTTAATTGATTCGAGCCTTATTCACACGTTAAATGCTGTTGATATGAAAAATCAACAGATATATTCTTCATTCGAACAAGCTTATCTTGAAAATCCGGCAAAAGTGCAGGAATGGAAACAAAAGGCTGATGAAGTGCAGAATAAATCAAAAGAAATAAATGTTTTCATTTCAACTTTAAAAGAGGATCTTGTAAATTATTCAGGAAGCGAATTAATAAGCGCAGATAATCCTTATGAACCTGGTACTTTTATTTTAATTACTCAAAAAGGAGATACACTGCAAATTAAAAAGGAGGATGATTTAAACGGTACCTCCGAATTTATGATTACACAGAAAAAAGCTTCTGAACTGAAAGACAAAATTAATACATATAAAAACGAATTAGTTGCTGTATTGGGGGATGAAGATGCTGAATTAAAAGATGCTGTATTAAGAACTTTGGAAACGAACGATCCTGTTGGAAGTTTAAAAGAGACGAGTGAAAAGAAGACATGGGAATCAATGCATTTCGAAAATACTCCCATGGCAGCAATACTTACCGTTCTTTCAAAGATTCAGATTGATGTGAAAAATTCAGAAGCAAACGTGTTAAACTACCTGTACTCTCAAATTGATGCAGGCTCTTTCAAATTTAACAAACTCGGTGCAAGGGTAATTGCAAATTCGAATATTGTATTTCAGGGTGAACCCTACGAAGCAGAAGTTTTTTTGGCAGCTGAGGATACCACTCAGCAACCAGAAATAAGTATCAACGGGCGACCTGCTGAAGTAAAAGATGGAAAGGCTATTTACAAGGTAAGTACATCTGAGCCCGGTGTTTTTAAATGGAGCGGATTAATTAAATACAAAACGCCCGATGGAATTTTTAAAGATTACAAATTCGAACAAACATACCAGGTTACAAAACCCAGTATTACAATGTCGGCCACAAAAATGAATGTGTTTTACAGAGGCCTTGATAACCCGTTTGATATTTCTGGAGGAATTCCGAAAGAGGATTTGGAAATTGAAATGGAAAATGGCAAAGTAACAAAATCGGGAGATGCTTTTCTTATTCGACCCACAGAACTTGACGAACAGGGTAAACGCACAAAAGTTACAGTATTTGCAAAAGTTAACGGTACACGAAAAATAGTTGGAACCAGTTACTGGCGTGTAAAAAAAGTTCCCGATCCGGTGGCTCAGGTTGCAGGAAAGTCAGGAGGAGACATTAGAAAAGAAGTACTTGCAATCCAAGACGGGGTTTTAGCAGTTTTGGAAGACTTTGACTTTGATTTTAAATACAAGGTTACTCAATTTGAATTGCAGACCACAGGAGCAGGTGGATATACTATTATTAAAAAGTCAACTTCGAATCGTTTTACAACAGAACAAAAAGAACTTTTAAAAAGATCAAATCCTGAAAGTTTGGTTTATATAGGTAATATTAAAGCAATTGGAGACGACGGGAGTACCCGTGATCTAAAGGGAATTACATTCACAGTAAAATAATTATGAAAAAGTTAATTGCATATTTAGGAGTTGTTGTATTCATGTTAATGTTAACAGGGAATCATTCTAACGCACAAATTGTAAATGGCGCTTTTAAACGCACCGATATCATTCAGAAAAAACCAATGCCTTTGCCTTCCGTGCGCGAAGCAGATGTTTTTTGGTCAAGAAAAATATGGCGGATTATAGATTTACGCGAGAAAATGAATCTTCCGCTTTATTACCCAACAGTAGAAATTGAAGGAAGAATGAATTTAATTTCGTTGTTGCTCGACGGCATTGAAAATGGTCAGTTAACTCCATATGATGCAAGTCTGGATGACGATTTTAAAGTACCCATGTCGTTCGAACAGGTGAAAGCCTCATTTGGAGCAGAAGCTACAACTGAAGAGAAAATCGATTTCGACACGGGTGAACGCACTCAGGTAGTTGTTCAGGGTGAAATCAGACCTAACGATATCAAACAATATCTGATTAAAGAGGAATGGTATTTCGACAAGCAAAATTCAACATTGAATGTACGTATTATTGGAATTTGTCCAATCCGTGAATTTGTCAGGGCAGGCGATGCTTCAGGGCAGGTTCAGCGACAGAAGCTGTTTTGGATATATTATCCCGAGGCAAGACCACTGCTGTCAACCAATCTTGTTTTGAATCCTTATAATCCAGCCCAGCAGGTATCGTTTGACGATTTGTTTATCAAAAGGACATTTAACAGTTATGTCGTGGTGAGGGAAAATGTTTATAACAACCGCGACATCAGTGCCTATTTAAGTGGGAAGGAAGCCATGCTCGAATCAAAACGAATTGAAGATGAAATTTTCAATTACGAGCAGGATCTTTGGGAATATTAATCAGATAAAAGTGAATACAACCTTATGTTTTCATAAGGTTTTTTTTTAAAGTATAATTCAACTTTGAAGAGAAATTAATTGTTTCGAATGAAAAAAGCAATCATATATTTGGGAATAGCCTTTGGGTTGCTTTTCAATTCATGTCAGAAACCTGAAAACTACTTACCCGGGCGAGACAATAAAAAGGAACAGTGGTTTGAGCCAACTCCCTATGGAATGGCTTACATAAAACGGGGATCATTTAATATTGGACCTTCAGAAGATGAAATCAATGAAAGTACCAGAACAAAAACAGTATCAGTAGAATCGTTTTGGATGGATGATACCGAAATCACCAATAACGAATACAGGCAATTTGTTTTCTGGGTGCGCGATTCAATTGCCCGGAAACTATTGGGTGAAACTTATACCGATTTTGTAATTACGGAAGATCAAAATGAAGTTCCGCTTGAAAAACCAATTATTAATTGGCAGGAAAAAATCGATTGGAAAGATCCTGAAATGAGACTGGCAATGAATGATATTTATATTCCTGAAAATGAACAGCTGACCTTTATGAAAGAGGTAGATTCGCGGAAATTATTTTATGAATATCATTGGGTTGATTATAAACAGGCAGCAAAACGTAGTAACAGCTATAATTTTGAAACTCAAAAATACGATGGCACTGTTACAAATAGTGAAGGTGAAATAATTCCAATTGAAAACAGGAGTTCATTTTTAATGCACGAATCTGTACCGGTTTACCCCGATACTCTATGCTGGATACGTGATTTTACATACACTTACAATGAACCCCTCACCCTGAAATACTTCTCCCATGCTGCCTTTGATGATTATCCGGTTGTTGGTGTTACCTGGAAACAGGCAAATGCATTTTGTAACTGGCGTACCAACCTAAAAGCAGTTTCAAATAAGCGGGCCAATGAAACGCCGGCACACGAATTCAGGTTGCCAACCGAAACCGAATGGGAAATGGCGGCCCGAGGTGGTTTGCAGAATAGTGTTTATCCGTGGGGAAGTTATTATGCACGAAACGATATGGGTTGTTTTGTTGCTAATTTTAAACCATTACGGGGAAATTATGTTGCCGATAGTCCATCGACAACAACAACAATGAAAGCTGGTGAATTTGATCCCAACCCATTTGGATTGTACGATATGGCTGGGAACGTTGCTGAGTGGACAAGTACAGCTTTTTTTGAGGCTGGTTATGAAACAGTTGATGATATTAATCCTGAACTGCAATATGATGCAAAAACCGATGATCCACCCGTTATGAAGCGAAAAGTTGTCAGAGGAGGATCATGGAAAGATATGGCCTATTTTATTCGTACTTCAACCCGGAGTTTTGAATATCAGGATACCACAAAATCTTTTATTGGTTTCCGATGTGTGCGTTCTTCTTTCCGAAACGATCTTAGAAACCGCTAATTAAGAAATTCCCGGTTAAAAAAAGAGCGGTTTCCCGCCCTTTCCTTAATTAACTTATTTTGTATATTTTATTTTGCCGGCTGTTTAAAAATCGCATCGTCGAAGTTTTCGTTATACCTTATTTCTTCCATTAAAATAAAACCTGATCCCATTGGCGATTTAGTTTCAGTTTTCATCGGCATTGTTATTCCGTTAATGGTTTTATTGTCCGTCATAACTTGCTCAACATCTACAGTTTGACCTTGTGCGCTAACCTTCGCTTTTACTTTTGAAATATAAAAGGTTTGAGCATCAATAAAATAGTCTTTGGAATTTCCTTCGCTTGTAGTAAGTTTTATCCGATACATCTCTTTTCCGTCAACATTAACTTTACCCATCAGTTCTGCAGTGCTACCTTTCTTATCGTAATTGTACAGTTCGCCTTCCATATTTCCCTGCACCTGCTTTTTTACCTGTGCAAGCTGATCGCCGGCCAATTCCTGGGGTTCAGGGCTTACCCACGGTGCAATCATCCAACCTTTTTCACCATCAAATGCCTGTATCATTTTCTGCCCCTGCATTTCAATGGTCATAATAAACATATCGGGTTTTTTAATTTTCATTTCCATTGGCATTTCCATAGCCATCTGACTAACTTTCGCTTTCATATAAAACGAATTTACGGCCATCATTTTTTCCTGACCAACTGCCTTAAAATGCTTATCGAGTACTTCACTTAAAGTTTGTGCCTGTGCAACGCCAAAACAGGCAATTAAAGAAATGATAAACGTTGTGAGAATTGTTTTTTTCATGATTAATTTTTTAAAAGTTAGTATTTGTTTTTATTGTTCATTTCAGAAATAAATTTCGGCCATTATATTTTCGAACCCGATGTTTTTGCTGATAAGTAAATCGCGCACTTCGACCACCATCAATGCCTGCCCGCAAATGTAATATTTAACGTCGGGCAAATCGCGAATCTGATTCAGATAATCGGTAATCCTTCCATGATAAACATTACAAGCGGAATCACGCGAACAGCAGCGCACATAATTATCGTCAAGCGCTTCTTCCATTTCATCCTCAAAATAAAACTGGTTTAAATGGCGTACTCCGTGTATTAGTTTTTTATTATTGGCCAAACCCGATTTTATCATACTGTAAAACGGTGCAATTCCTGTTCCTGTGGCAATCCACCATGCTTTTTCCCGGGTTCCCAAAAAGCTCCCGTAAGGTTTCGATACAAGAATTTGTTCACCGGGAATCATTGCTGCCAGTTTTGGCGTTAAAAATCCATCGTCTTTAATATTGAAAAGAATGCGAACTTCTCTTTCATTGTTTCCGCTGCAAATGCTGTAAATCCGTGGAGCATGGTTAATATCAATCGCTATTTTCAATACTTGTCCCGGGTTAAAATCAAAATCACGCAAAAATGAAATTACATGAACTCCGGGAGAAATCTCTTCGTTGTTTGTTAATGTGTAATTTTGCAGAACTGATACAATCTTCTGATTTCCTTTTTTTTGCATGTTACTAAATTAAGTATGCATATAAAAATCGCACATTAAAGTTTGATACCCGGGTACATATGGAAGGTTAATTGTTTTATGCGTTTGGACAAATGAAATTTCAGCATTAAACGGAAAAAAAAGTATCCAAAACAGCCGAACCAATCTCATAATATAAAGTTTATAATATTCTCTTTGACATCATAAATATCAAGTATTTTACTGAATTATTAACCGTTTCAAAGTTAAGTAATACTCAAAAATGTTAAAGAGTATTTAAACACTGAAGTCTTTTTAATTTATTTAAAAAGAATCTTGTTTGATAGCCAATTTATTCTGATCTTCGTCAACGGTAGAATTATGGAAAAATTATTTAAAAATACAGGAAATCAAAGTCTAGCGGTTGAATCGAAAAAAACAGGGCACAAAAAGGCGGTTCTTCGTGCCATTTATTTTAATGGTCCCATGTCAAATTCCGATTTATCAAAGATGATTAATTTGAGTACACCAAAAATTAACAGTCTTTTGGTTGATTTGATAGAGGATGGTTTGGTTGAGGATTTGGGAAGAGGTGATTCCAGCGGCGGCAGACGCCCCAATATTTACGGACTGGTTAAGGATGGATTTTATGTTGTGGGTATTACAATTAATATTGCCCGTACAATAATTTCCATTTTTAACAGTAATAACGAATTGGTCAGCGGACCAAATTATTTCCCTGTAAAAATGCAGTCGGATATTACCATTTTTAACCGGGTAAACGAAATGCTCGAGAAAGTGGTTGCCGAAAGTAATATTCCATACAATAAAATTATAGTTGCAGGTATTGAACTTCCTGGTTTAATCAATTTAAAGCAAGGTATTAACAAAACCTATTTCCCCGATACCGATAATTTGTTTGCCGAACTCCGGAAAATATTTGGCATTCCGGTTTTCTTTAATCACGACGCAAAAGTGAGAACGTTTGCAGAACAACATTTTGGACTGGCGAAAAACAAGAAAAACGTTCTAATGCTCCAGGCCGACTGGGGACTGGGTTTGGGAATAATCATCAATGGTAAATTGTATTCCGGAAAATCGGGTTACTCGGGCGAATTCGGCCACCTTCCAATCGTGGATAATGGGGTTTTATGTGCTTGTGGAAAGCAGGGTTGTCTGGAAACAATGGTATCGGCTGTGGCAATTTCCCGAATGGCAAAAGAAGGCATCCAAAAAGGGAATTTGTCGCTGATAAAAGAACTGGTGCAAAACGACCTTGAAAAGATTGATATCTCGATCGTTATCCAGGCAGCGAACCAGGGCGACCAGTTTGCAATTTCACTTTTTACCGAAGTTGGTCACTGGCTGGGCAGGGGAATTGCATACCTGATTCAGATTTTTAATCCCGAACTTATTATTATTGGCGGACGTGTTGCTGAAGCGAGTCAGTTTATTCTGGCGCCCATACAGCAAGCCATACACACATTTAGCAACCGCGATATCAGTAACAACACTGAAATTAAATTTTCAGAGTTGGGAGCAAAAGCAGGTACTGTAGGTGTTGCAGCCTACGCTTTGGAAAAATTATCAATGTTAAAATAGAAATTATGGAGTTAAATTTCACAAATGTTGAGAAAGCATTTTTCGAGGATGCTCAGATTAAAAGCATTTCAACACAAATACCTTTTATTACTGTTGAAAGTTTTCCTAAACTTGGATTGCTTTCTGCATTGAGTTTTATCGAGTGGGTATCAGAAAATCCAAACGGAGTAGTGAGTTTGCCAACCGGAAAAACGGCTCAGTATTTTATCCATTACACTCATCTGATTCTTGATAACTGGGACAATAAGCAAGGAAAGGAACTGCTTGAAAAATACAATTTAAAAGGGATTAATAAGCCCGGTTTTAGCAATCTACAGTTTGTACAAATGGGTGATTTTTATCCGATTAGTTCAGCACAGCATAATAGTTTGTACAATTTTGCCAAGGTAAATTATATCGAAGGTTTTGGATTGGACAGTAAAAATTCAATGCTGATAAAATCGGAAGATATAAAACTTGCAGAAGACAAACATTTCCTCGAAGTTTTTCCTGATTACAATATTGATTTATCGTTGCGTTTCAGGGAAGCTAAAACAGCTGTTGAAAAAATCCAGCAGGAATCGGTTTTTAAGATAGATAACTGGTGCACCAATTACGAAAACGAGATTCGGGAAAAGGGTGGAATCGGATTTTTTCTGGGTGGAATTGGTCCCGACGGGCACATTGCATTTAATACGCAGGGGACCGACCATTTTTCTTCAACGCGCTTAACTAAAACAAATTTTGAAACACAGGCTGTTCTGGCCGCCGATTTGGGCGGAATTGAAGTATCAAGAAACCGACTTGTAATTACGGTTGGCCTTGGAACAATTGGATACAATACAAAAGCAAAAGCAATTATTTATGCTGCCGGAGAAGCAATTGCCGATACCATTAAAACAGCGCTCGAAAGTAAACCAACAGTAATTGCACCGGCAACCTCTCTCCAGAAACTTGAAAACAGCCGTTTTTATTTAACCGATGGAGCGGCAGTTAAACTCGAAGACAGCATTGACAATTTTTACAAAAGCGGCCCGTGGACTCACAAAAAAACTGAACGGGCTGTTATGGAACTGTGCAAAAAAGTAAATAAGTTCGGGCCAAAACTGGAACTGGATGATTTAAAATCTGACAAATATTGCCGGTTAATTCCGAACCTGAATGATAATACTGTTCAATCGGTAATCGACTCCATACTGGCAAAACTGGATAGAGGCATAAAAAAGGAAGTTAACCAGGTTTATTATCATACCGGTCCGCATCACGACGATATTATGCTTGGAATAATGCCCTCAACCAATCGTCAGTCGCGCGATGCCAGCAACGAACTGCATTTTTCGGTTTTAACTTCAGGGTTTACAGCAGTAACCAATCGGTTTCTTCATGATTTACTGATGGACACCAAAGATCTAATCAGCCAGGGAAAAATTGAAATGGTGAATTATCGCGATTTTTTCAAAGATGGCTACAAATACAAATGGGATAAAGATGTTTATCATTACCTCGATAATATAGCGTCACAAAATATCGATGAAAAAAGGAGGGGAGTTTGTCACAGGGCAGTCAGGGCGATGGTTTCAATCTGGAATATCAAAACAAAAGATGAACTTCGTGATGTTATCTACGAAATACTTTCAACACTGAATAAAAGTTACGACGGAGGTAAAAACCCACCCAAAATTCAGAAATTGAAAGGGATGATTCGCGAGTTTGAAGAAGAACTGGTTTGGGCACATTACGGAATTATGGTAAAAAATGTCCATCATTTACGGCTGAGCTTTTACCAGGGAAGTTTTTCAACGGGTCAACCCAATTTTGAAGGCGATGTGCTTCCGATACTGGAAGACTTCAGAAAGTATAAACCAACAGTGATTAGTTTGGCGATGGATCCGCAGGGAAGCGGCCCCGACACGCATTACAAAGTTTTGCAGGCAATTGCAAAAGCGGTTGAAGCATGGAGTAAGGAAGAGGATTTAAGTAAACTTCGTATTGTGGGTTACCGCAATGTGTGGTTTAAATATAATCCGTGGGATGTTGAAGTTATTGTTCCCGTTTCGTTAAACTCATTGGCAACACTCGACAAATCTTTTTCAGAGTGTTATGTAACACAGGTAAATGCATCGTTCCCAAGTTATCAGCTTGACGGTAAATTCAGCGAATTGACCCAACGGGTTTGGTTCGACCAACACAAACAGATTCAGCTTTTGCTTGGCAAAGATTTCTTCTATCAGAACGAATCGCCGCTTTTAAGAGCTACTCATGGAATGGTTTTTCACCGCGATTTAAATGTTGAACAGTTTTTGGAAGAAGCATTTAAACTTGAAAAATCGGTTATTGGGATAATTTAATTTCGAGATATAACATCAATAAAAACGCAATGAAGATTATTATTCATAAAACTTACAAAGAAATAAGTACCTGGACAGCAGAGTACATCGCCAAAAAAATCAACGATTTTAAACCTACAAGCGAAAAACCTTTTGTTTTGGGTTTGCCAACAGGTTCATCGCCTGTTGGAACATATAAAAAACTGATTGAATTGAATCAGTCAGGAAAGGTTTCGTTTAAAAACGTGGTTACTTTTAACATGGATGAATATGTTGGAATTTCTGAAGATCATCCCGAAAGCTATCACAATTTTATGAACGTAAATTTCTTCAATCACATCGATATCGACAGAAAAAACATTCATATTTTAAATGGAAATTCCACCGATCTTTCAAAAGAATGCGCCGGTTTCGAAGATAAAATCAAATCATACAACGGTATTGAACTTTTCCTTGGCGGAATGGGCGCTGACGGCCACATTGCATTCAATGTCCCGGGTTCATCGTTGCTTTCCCGCACACGGATGGTGAACCTGAATTACGATACAATTATTGCCAATTCGAGGTTTTTTGATAACGACATGAACAAAGTTCCAAAACAAGCACTCACGGTCGGTGTTCAAACTGTTCTCGATGCAAGGGAAGTTGTGATTATTGTTAACGGTTACAAAAAAGCACGGGCACTTCAAAAGGTGGTTGAAGAAGGCATTAACCATATGTGGACCCTGTCTGCTCTGCAAAATCATCCAAACGGAATAATTGTATGCGATGAAGAAGCAACCATGGAATTAAAAGTGGGAACAGTCAAATATTTCAGGGATACTTTGTAAGTTTCATTCTGAATTTTGCTGCTTTCTCAACTTCATTTTTACTGAACGGGTCGGCATGATACTGGTTATTAAGGTACATTTCGGTTTGGTCGAGATAAAAATCGCTAGCAGGAATGCCACTGGTACCGGTCGGAATAACTGTTTTTGAAGCATCCCAGTTGCCAACATCAAAAATATGGCGGTGAGATGCCCCTGCACTAGCTTTGTACAAATTGTTGTATGAATACGAAAACGGCATTACTGTATGATAACTTCCGGGAGTTTCAAACGGTCCTTTATTCAGGTTGAATGCTTTGTCAAGCACACTAACTGCACCGAGCGGGTGGCCAATTGTGAAAGTGTGAATTTTGCCCCATTTCCAGTCATCCGTCTTTTCCCCGTTTTCGGCGGTCAAATCAACAATTGTTTCTTTAAATGAGCGGATAACAATACTTTCGAAAGTTTCAGTTTCAGCAGTTGTTTTATCATCAATCCAGCCTGAAGATTTTTCGGATTGAATATTAATTATTAAATTTTCCAGCAGCGATCGCTGGCCTTTTAATGCAGAAAAAAGTTCAGGGGAGAGATCATCTTTTATCAGATTCTCGCATACTTTACGGTACAGAATTTCAAAAACCGAAGCTGCAGCACTTTCCCGTGTTAATTCGAAGTTCCATTCTTCCAGTTTTTTCAAGGCTTCTTTTTCAGTATCGTTTAAACCAGTTTCCAATTTTATGGCCGAAACAAAAACCGGGGTTATTTTTTCAGCTTTTTTCGATTTTACATCTCTGTGCATCGCTTCAAAATCTTCAGTTGCCAGCAGTTGTTTTTCCTCCAGCATTTCACGGATGCGGTCTATCCGATCCGACGTCGCGAACCAGTGACTAATATAATAAGGATAATCGTCGGGCACCGTTTTATTATT
>DATITY010000280.1:0-4594 GCA_035467235.1 Draconibacterium sp.
CGCATTTCGTTTGGCCGGGGCAAACTTCCCTTTGTGATGCTCCAGTCGAAAAAATTCTGGTTTTTTACCGTGCCAATCATTCCGGTACGCTCATCGAGGTGGCGTTCGTAAAAACGCAGGACTCCGTCAATTTTGCCGGCGAATTGCTTTACAAAAGCCGAATCGCCTCGTACAAAGTAATAGTCGTGCAAGGTTTGAATCCAACCCATCGACCAGCTTCCCATATCAAAATCGAAACGGGAAGGATAAGCCGATTTAAACAATCCGGTTTCCTTGTTTTCCGATTGCGGATAGAGGCGCAAAACCTCTCGCAGCAACCTGTCGTCGGTGGAGTTGTAGGTCGAAATTGCCGCAATCGGGCGATTGTCTCCACCATAACTCAGTTGTTCGTAGAACGGAGTATCGTAATAGGTTTCGCCGGAACACATCCGCAGCGTGCGTTTGCTCATCTCAAAAATTTCGTTCAAACGCGGATTGTCGCTTTCGAAAGTGGCCATTTCAGGATACGGATAACCTGAATATTCGAGAATGTACGAAAGAATTTCGAGTGGTTCGTTTTTGGTTTCAATGTTAAACTGAACGTAGCGGAACGTTCGTTTCCAAAGTGGCCGAAAAGTGCGCTGCTGGCCGTCGGGATGAAAAATATCCCACATCCCGAACATGGTAAGGTTGTTCACCGAATCACGGTGAGCTTTCAGGTTTACCTCCCCGTAAAGTGCTTCTGCATATTTTACCTGGATTTTACTGTTTTTCCCTCCTGAAACCGTCAGTTCGGGATAGCCCATGGTAAAAATTTCAAAATCGACCAAAACCGAAGCTTTTGAATTGGCCGGAATGGAAAGTTTGGTTTTTCCGTTCCAAACTTCCGCAGGAATTTTTACACCTGAAACTTTCCTTATTTTTTCAGGATAAACCAGGTGGTTGTCCATGAAGGCAATGTTGCGGGGAACAAGATTCCAGGGCTGTTTGCTGAATACAAGCGGTTCGGCAGACAACCAATTGCTGTCGTCAAACGCTGAAGTTTCCCATCCCCACGGATATTTTTCAGCAAAAACTTCATCACCGCCGCCACAGGCATAAAACCCGTAAAACCAGCGTTCGCGGAAAAGCATTACGTAATACGAAATCACTTCGTATGCAGGGTTTTTATAGTTTTTCCATCCGGTGCCGGTATTCAAAAAGTTGAATTTTTCGTCCTCTGCCCGCAGCATAAACGCAGTTTGAACGGTGATTAGCGCAAGTGGCCGGTCTTCGCCGCCGTTATAAACCAGCGCAGCAAGCAGGTTTTTACCGGATTTCAGAAAAGGTGCAATGTCAATCACGTCGTATTTGTAGGTTTGTAAATCGCCCTTGGCGGGACCGTAACAAACCCGCTGCCCGTTGACAAACAGGTTGTAACGGTTATCAGCCGAAACATGAATGAAAAGTTTATCAGGTACCTTTTCCAAATCAAACGATTTGCGGAAATGATAAACTCCGTAAGCTGTTTGGTTGGCCGACGGGTAGGAAACCCAGGGAGCGGGTTGGGAAAAAACAGCAATGGAACAGAAGAATGAAAACAAAAATATCAGGTTTCTCATGGTTAAAGTTTATTAAGGATTTATTGAAGGCGCTGCTTATTCTCCAAAAGAACTTTTTGCAGTTCGTTGTATTCAATTTTCTGCACCGAAATTTCCCTGTCGATTGCAATTGAAGCTGCAATTGCAGCCGACTGCCCCAGCACCATGAAAACCGGTTCCATCCGGATGGAGCCAAAAGCAATGTGTGTGGCACTCAGACAAACAGGCACCAGCAGGTTTTTACATTCTTTTTCCTTTGGTACAATCGACCGGTAGCTGATTGGATAAGGCCCCTGAACAGGAGCTTCCACATTGCCTTCGTTTTTTACAAAGCCCTCTTTGGTTACATAACGCTGAACGTGGTGAGAATCCATTCCGTAAGCGGCTAAACCCACGGGGTCGGTTGCAACGGTGAGGCCTTCACAGTTGTACTGGGTCATCACATAATCGCTAACCATCCGGCGGGCTTCTCGAACGTAAAGTTGTTCCTGCCACCCGTTTCCTTCGGTAAATTCATCCTTGCACATTCCCCACTTAGAAACTTCGTTGCGGATGTGTTCCGGCATTCGCGGGTGGTAGGCCAAAGTCCACATCAAACCTTTTTGATAATTGTGGTGGCGTTCGGCAATCTTTTCGCGTTCAGCATAGGAAGCTTCGGGGTAGTTGTAATTCTGCCCGATAAAATCGGTTGAAAAACCTGTACGGTTGTTGGTGTCGGTTTTGCGGTTGGGCATGACGGAGTTTATCCACGGAAATCCTTTTTCGCCGGCTTCGTAATTCCGAAGTAAAAGTTCGTATTCAAGTTCATTGTAGTTTGCCGGTTTTTCAAACGGGATTAGGTTCTCGGGGTGGTTGGTGAGGCACATCCGGAAACAATAAGCCTGAATGCCTTTGTTGGCAGAACCCTCTTTCCCCGGGCCTTTGGGATTGATAAACGGCAGCAAACCGCTTTTGGGGTTTCCTTTTTCAACGTACGGGTCAACGCCATGGACAAAGTTATGGTTGATGGAATTCCGCCCCAGCCGGTTGGTCATCGTCCGGGCGGTGTCGGCGGTATGAACGCCGTTCAGGGTTTCGCCATACTGTTTGTATGATTCGCGGCCAACCGTGTAACTAACTCCTGCAGCAGCCATCAAATCTCCTTCATAAGTGGCGTCGATAAAAGCTTTACCTGAATACACCTCGCTACTTTCCATGGCAATCGATGTAATTACGCCTTTCTTTTTCATCACCCCCGTTTTTCTGTTGAGTCTCAGGTTATAAACTAGTGTGATGTTTTTTTCGGGTTCCAGCATCTTGTGAAGAATTTTCAGCGCTGCCGAAGGTTCGAAAGTCCACATGGCATCTTCGCCTAAATCGGTGCGGGTTTGACCGCCGTCCTTGTATTCATTGCTTTTTTGCCATTTCCAGTTTTCGGGTTGCTGATAATACTTTTTTACATTTTGGTAGAATTCGCGGGAAATTCCACCAATGGCCTGTTTATTTCCGATGTCGGTCTGACCTAATCCTCCGGTGGTTAATCCTCCAATCCGGTTGGTGGGCTCAATCAGGACCACTGTTTTTCCCATTCGCGAAGCCTGAATGGCCGCGCTTACCCCCGCGGAAGTACCTCCGTAAATTACCAAATCATAATTCTTTACATTTTGGGAAGACGTTATTTGATTCAGAAAAAGGAGGAATAATGATAAAAAAATTCTTTTCATTTTATTTGGTTCTTATTTTTGAAATCCGGATTCGGAACCGGCATCTGTGCATTCATGCTTTTTCGCCAACCGGTGAGCAATTGGTACATTTCATCCGTTTTAGCCTTCATTTTTTCTGAGATGTCGTTCGATTCTGAAATGTCCTCTTTCAGGTTGTACAATTCGAGTGTTCCGGTTTCGTACAATTCAACCAGTTTAAAATCGCCCAAACGGACAGAACCTGCCGGACGGCCAAGCTGGTTCGAAAAATGCGGATAGTGCCAGAACAGCGGCCTTTCGGTGTCCTGCGCTTTTTCAGGCTGAAGCAACAGCGGGACGATGCTTTTTCCATCCACGTTTTCAGGTATTTTGCTGATTCCTGTCAGTTCACAAAAAGTAGGCAGGTAGTCTGTTGTGCTGAAATAGTTTTCGGTGGTTTTTCCGGCATCCAGTTTTCCGGGCCAGCTAAAAATAGCCGGAACGCGGGTTCCGCCTTCATAAATATGTCCTTTCCATTTGCGCAAAGGCGCCAGGTTGGTTGGAATTGGACCCAGTTCGTCGAGGCCCAAACCGCCGTTATCGGAAGTAAAAATCACCAGCGTATTTTCGAGCAATCCGTTGTCCTTCAATGTTTCCATAATCCGTCCCACACCATCGTCGAGACTCTCCATCATGGCGGCGTAATACGGGTTGAATTTCTCCTCCAACCTGCCATATTTCTGAAAGTATTTCCTTAACTTATCGCCGCGCGGAACAATAAAAACATGAGGCGCCGAGTATGCCATGTAAAGGAAAAACGGCTTTTTACTGTTTTGCTGAATAAATTCCACACCGTAATCCGTTAGTTTGTCTGTCAGATAATTTGTGCCGTCGTCGGTAAATTCGTTCTGGTACGAATCGATGTAGATGGAGTAGTTGTAATAATCGAGGCCGTTTTTGCCAATCATTCGCGAGTAGTCGAAACCCTGTTCCCACGGGCTTTGACCTTTATCGTTTCCAAGGTGCCATTTACCAACCATGCCGGTTTTATAGCCTTTGGTTTTAAGCAGTTCGGACAGGGTGGTTTCGCTCCCTTCAAGATAAGGTTTCCATTTGGCGGGCAAAACCGGTGAGTTTTCATCAGTGCGTTCGCCTTTTATGTAGTTGGTAAGTTGCAACCGCGCCGGGTATTTCCCTGTCATGATGGAAGCGCGCGTGGGCGAGCAAACCGGGCAGGCTGCGTAAGCCTGCGTAAACCGGATACCGCTTTCGGCCAGCTTGTCGATATGCGGCGTTTCGTTGAACTTGTTGCCATAGCAGCTCAAATCAGTCCAGCCCAAATCATCGGCAAGAATGAATACGATGTTGGGTTGG
>DATITY010000281.1:0-13377 GCA_035467235.1 Draconibacterium sp.
CGGAATTGAACCAAGTTCCATTCTTTTTCCTTTGCGGAAAATATTTCAAAAACAGAAAGATGTTTACATCCGTGTGGCTGAAGTTTATTCAGTAGATCCTAAGAAGAAAGAACTTCAAACCAGTCTTGATACTGTGTGGTACGATTATCTGGTTATTTGCACCGGAGTGAATTCCAACTTCTTCGGCATGAAAAACATTGAAGAATATGCAATCCCTATGAAATCAGCTTCTGAAGCCATGGCGCTTCGAAACCGTTTACTGCAAAGTTTCGAGAAAGCCGTAACACTGCGCGACCAGAATGAAAGAAAATCTTTGCTGAATGTGATGGTAGTTGGCGGCGGACCAACCGGAGTTGAAGTTGCCGGAGCAATTGCCGAAATGAAAAAATTTGTTCTGCCTAAAGATTATCCCGACCTGAATTTCGATGTTATGCAGATTACACTGGTTGAAGGTTCACCTGCGTTGCTGGGTGGAATGTCGGAACATGCATCTGAAAAAGCCTTGCATTACCTCAAACGACTGGGAATTAATGTGATGCTGAATACAAGGGTGACAGATTTCGATGGGAATACAATTACTTTTAGCGATAATACTAAAATTGAAACCAAAACTGTTATATGGGCAGCCGGTATCAGCGGCGTAGTTCCCACCGGATTTCCAAACGAAACCATTAGCCGCGGCAACCGGATTTTGGTTGATGAATACAACAAAATAAAGGGATTTGAGGATATTTATGCCATAGGAGATGTTTCACTAATGCCAACTCCAGAATTCCCCAATGGTCATCCGCAGGTTGCACAGGTTGCAATTCAGCAGGGACGTAATCTGTCGCATAATTTTATGCTGTTGAAAAGAAATGCAGTGTTAAAACCTTTTAAATACATCGATCGCGGATCGATGGCAACCATTGGACGAAACCGGGCAGTTGCAGATCTTCCGTTTATCAAATTCAGCGGATTTATTGCATGGCTTACCTGGATGTTTGTGCATTTGATGGCAATTGTGGGAGTTAAAAACCGACTGTTGATTTTCATCAACTGGATGTGGAATTATTTTACATACGACCAGTCATTGCGCCTTATTTTATGGGCTGCGAAGAAAGATCCAACTAAAATTATTTCGCCACTGGATAGAAAATAGTTATTATTTCGTTTTACTTTTAAGGCCGAATAAAAACCATCAATGAACATCGATAAATATCCATCTAAACTACTTGAAAACGCGGTGAACGAATTTTCAAAACTGCCCGGAATCGGCCGGAAAAGCGCTTTGCGGCTGGTGCTTCATTTGTTGCGGCAGGATGTTGAAGCAGTAAATTATTTTGGCAACAGCCTCATTCAGCTTCGAAATGACATTAAACATTGCAAAATTTGTCATAACATTTCCGACACCGACATTTGTCAGATTTGCAACAACCCCTCAAGAAATCAAAGTGTGATTTGCGTTGTTGAAAATATCCGTGATGTAATGTCGGTTGAAAACACGCAGCAGTTCAATGGTTTATACCATGTTCTGGGTGGAATCATCTCGCCGATGGACGGAATCGGGCCATCAGAACTCGAGATTGAATCGCTGGTTAACCGGGTTGAAAAAGAGAACATTATTGAAATAATTCTTGCGCTATCTACTACTATGGAAGGAGATACAACCAATTTTTACATTTACCGGAAACTGAAAGACAAGGATGTAAAAATCTCGACACTTGCACGCGGTGTTTCGGTAGGCGATGAACTGGAATACACAGATGAAATTACGCTGGGCCGATCGCTTACCAACCGCGTACCTTACGAAAGTTCGATGGGGAAATAACTTAAATTATGAAACTATCCGTAATCATAGTCAACTACAACGTTAAACACTTTCTGGAGCAGTGCCTGCATTCGGTTTACAAGGCAGCGAAAGGGATTGAAACCGAAATTTTCGTTGTTGACAATAATTCGGTTGATGGTTCTGCCCAATTGATTCGTGAAAAATTTCCCGACTTATATTTCATCGAAAACAAGGAAAATGTTGGCTTCTCGCGGGCAAATAACCAGGCCATCAGAAAAGCAAAAGGAGAATACATTTTACTGCTCAATCCCGATACGGTAGTTGAGGAAGATACTTTTTCGAAAGTGAACGGTTTCATGGACAAACATCCGGAAGCTGGTGGACTGGGTGTTAAGATGATTGACGGGAAAGGAACATTTTTACCCGAATCTAAGCGGGGACTACCAACTCCGTGGGTGGCTTTTTATAAAATGTTTGGTTTTTCAAAACTTTTCCCGAATTCCCGGAAATTCGGCAAATATCACCTCTCCTATTTAAACGAAAACGAAATCCACGATATCGAAATTCTGGCAGGGGCATTTATGTTGTTGCGCAAGGAAACGCTCGATAAAGTTGGGCTGCTCGATGAAGCTTTTTTTATGTATGGCGAAGATATCGACCTTTCGTACCGCATCATTCAGGGTGGTTACAAAAACTATTACTTCCCCGAAACTACCATTATCCACTACAAAGGCGAAAGCACAAAAAAGGGTTCGCTCAATTATGTAAAAGTGTTTTATAATGCAATGATTATTTTTGCCCGTAAACATTTTTCGGGAGGAAAAGCAGGCATTTTTGCATTTATCATTCACCTGGCCATTTATTTCAGGGCGCTGATTTCAATTTTAAAGAGAGTCTTTGAAAAGATTTATTTACCTGTTTTAGATGCTATCCTGATTTTTATTGGGTTCCTTTTCATCACACCAGTTTGGGAAACAATCAGGTTTGAACCGGGACATTATCCTCCCGAATTTTTACAAATTGTTGTTCCAATTTATATTGCAATTTGGTTGTTGGGCATCTTGTTCTCAGGTGGTTACAAGAAACCGGTTAATCTTTATAAAACAGCCCGCGGACTTCTTTGGGGAACAATCGCTATTTTGTTAATTTACTCTCTGGTGAGCGAAGAATTGCGTTTTTCAAGAGTATTAATTTTACTGGGCTCAGTTTGGTCGGTCTTTGTGCTGCTTTTATCGCGTATTATTTTTCACTGGTTGAAAATTAAAGATTTCAGGCTCGATGTAAAAAAGGCAAAACGAATTACCATTGTTGGTCATTCAACTGAAGCGACACGGGTTAAAAAGCTGCTCGAAGATTCGCAGATACAATCGGAACTGGCAGGTTTTATTGCCATCGACAATACCGACCGGGGACAAAACTATATTGGCCAAATCGAACAAATCTCGGAAATAATTAGGATCAACCGCATCAACGAAATTATTTTTTGCGCCGTAAATATCAGTTCTGCCCAAATTATTCGTGCCATGCTCGATTTAACTCAACTCGATGTTGAATATAAAATTGCTCCTCCTGAAAGTATCAGCATAATCGGGAGTAACTCAATTCACACTGCCGGAGATTTGTATGTTGTTAATATCAACGCCATATCGAAACTTTCAAACAAACGAAAAAAACGATTTTTTGATATTGGATTTGCATTGACTTACCTGCTTTTAAGCCCGTTTGCAGTTTGGTTTTTCAGCAATAAAAACCGTTTTTTGAAGAATATTTTCAGTGTTCTTTCCGGTAAAAAATCATGGATTGGATACATTCCAAATCAGAAAAAAGAGGATAATTTACCCTCGTTAAAAACCGGCATTTTGCATCCCGGAGATTTATTTCCTGAAATTTTACTGGATGTAGAAAAGGTGATGCGGCTAAATATGTTGTATGCCAAAGATTACAGCATTTCAACCGATGCTGAAATATTGTTTAAAGGATGGAGAAATCTGGACAGATAATCTGATTTACCCTTCAATAAAAAGTACGGATATTTGTACGGATTTAAAAAACAAAAACAATGAAGACGGTCAATTATACGGAATTAAGGGACAAGTTGAAAGCGAATCTTGACATGGTTTGCGAAAACCACGAAACATTAATCGTCCACCGTCCGGGTGGTAAAAGTGTTGTTATGATGTCGCTGGAAGAATACAATTCGCAAAAAGAAACTGAGTATTTGCTGAGTTCGGAAAAGAATAAACAAAGACTTCTGGATTCAATAAAAAATATTGAATTGGGAAATGTTCGCGAACATGATTTAATTGAACAGTAAATGAAAAAGGTCTGGGAAGACTCCGCCTGGGATGACTATTTATATTGGCAGCAAACAGATAAAAAAATGCTGAACAAAGTTAATGACCTTATAAAAAGCTTCGAGAGAACTCCATTTTCAGGGATTGGAAAACCGGAACCCTTAAAAGAAAATTTGAAGGGATTTTGGTCGCGAAAAATTGACAATACACACCGGTTGGTTTATAAAGTCGAAAATGACATTTTAATAATTTCCCAATGCAGATTTCATTATTAAATTGAATATGAACAACCAACTTTCATACGGAAGAATCTCACTCCGGGCAATTGAGCCCGACGATATTGAGTTGTTGTACCAGTGGGAAAACAACATGGAAATCTGGAATGTAAGCAATACCCGCACACCATTTTCAAAATATATTCTTGCTGAATATATTAAAGAATCGGTTAAAGATATTTACGAAACCAAACAATTGAGATTGATTATTCAGAACGAAAACCTTGAGCCCGTTGGCGCTGTCGATTTATTTGATTTTGACCCGTACCACATGCGCGCCGGAATCGGAATTCTGATTCACCAAAAAGAAAACCGCAACCACGGTTATGCAACCGATGCCCTGAATGCCATTTTCAACTATTCGCTCGAAGCGCTAGGACTAAAACAACTTTATGCAAATATTGCCTGCAAAAATGATATAAGTATTCATTTATTTGAAAAAGTGGGATTTGAAAAAGTAGGAATTAAAAAAAACTGGCTGAAAACATTACATGGGTGGGAAGACGAAATCATGCTGCAAAAAATGCTCTATTGACATTTCAGCTAAACCCCACTCCATCATTCCGGCACCTTTCGCAATACACAGGAATTTCGGGTAAATACGAATAACTGTTTTTGGAATAATCAATGTCGCAGGCAAAATGCTGTAAACCATTTGACACAATTACCCTTTCAACCCGCAACGACATGTTGTAACGCACCACCTGATCGAAAGTTTCCTGCGTAATTTTAACACCTGGCGCCTTAAATTCGGCTATTAAATGGGGTTGTCCATTTCGGGAATAAATCAACAAATCAAACCGACGCTGATTTTGATTTACCATAACTTTCTTTTCCACAGCCATCAAAGTTTCAGGGTATTTTTTCACCGTTTTCAAATATTGAATAAAGTTTTGACGCACCCACTCCTCGGGTGTTAATACCACAAATCTTTTTCTGATGGCGTCAAAAATAAGCGATTTTCCATCTTCGGTTTTTATTCTGAAATCATATTCCGGCAAATTCAGTTTTTGCATCTTTCAATTGTTAATTTCCATAACTATCTGTTTTGGCCGATGAAATCTAAAAATGTACATTTGCATCTGCACCGCGTGAAAAGTAATTTACTTTTGTTCAAAGGTAAAAAATGGTTTATGAAAACGAAAAAAGAGATTGTTGATAACTGGCTTCCAAGATATACGGGAAAAGCCCTGGAAGATTTTGGAAGTTACATTTTACTGACCAATTTCACAAGTTACGTCGAAAAATTTGCACAGCGTTTTAATGTTCCCGTTGAAGGCATCGACAAAAATATGCCTTGCGCAAGTGCAGAAGGAATTACTATCATCAATTTCGGGATGGGCAGCCCAAATGCAGCAACAATTATGGATTTGCTGAGTTCGATAAAACCCCAGGCAGTACTCTTTCTGGGCAAATGCGGAGGATTGAAAAAGAAAAACCAGCTTGGCGACTTAATACTTCCGATAGCAGCAATCAGGAACGAAGGAACATCCAACGATTACATGCCTCCTGAAATTCCTGCATTGCCTGCATTTAATCTGCAACGGGCGGTTTCTCATGTTTTGCGGAATGTGGGTAAAGATTACTGGACAGGAGTTGTTTTCACCACCAACCGCAGAGTTTGGGAATTTGATACCCGGTTTAAAAAGCACCTCACAAAAACCCGCGCAATTGCTATTGATATGGAAACAGCAACATTATTTACCGTAGGTTTTGCCAATAAAATTCCTACTGGTGCACTTTTACTGGTTTCAGATCAACCCATGATTTCGAGCGGAGTAAAAACTGCCGAAAGCGACAAAAAAGTGTCCTCAGAATTTGTTGATTTGCATATCGAATCGGGAATTAATGCATTATTTGAAATTAAAAACAACGGACTATCTGTAAAACATTTAAGGTTTTAAAATGGAATTTGACGCAATCATTCAAAATCTGAAAAAGAAAATTATTCACCCCATTTATTTGTTGCAGGGCGAAGAACCTTATTATATTGATGAAATATCGAATTACATCGAAAAAAATGTATTGACTGATGCTGAAAAAGGGTTCAACCAAACTGTTTTTTACGGAAAGGATTCATCGGCGCTGACCATTGCTGAAGGTTGTCTGCGCTTCCCGATGATGGCGCAACGACAGGTGATTATTGTAAAGGAAGCCCAGAGTCTGGCAAAAATTGAAATTCTCGCATCTTACGCCGAAAAACCACTGGCATCAACAGTTTTGGTGTTAAATTACAAGTATAAAACTCTCGACTCGAGAACCAAACTGGTAAAGGCAATTAAAAAGAACGGCGTAATTTTTACTTCCGAGAAATTAAAAGAATGGAAACTTCCAAACTGGATTGACAGCTACCTGGCACAACGCAATTTTTCAATAACACCGCAGGCAGCGCAACTTTTATCTTCGTATTTGGGCTCTGATCTGGGAAAAGTTGTAAACGAACTCAATAAACTGATAATTGCCGTTAAAGACACCAATAAAATTACCGCCGACCACATCGAAAAAAACATCGGGTTAAGCAAAGAATTCAACCTTTTGGAACTTCAGAATGCACTGGCCGAGAAAAATGTTTTTAAAGCCAACCAGATTATTCAGTATTTCGGTGCAAATCCGACTGCCAACCCGGTGCAACGAACAATTCCCACTCTTTTCGGTTACTTCTCGAATATGTTTGCTTATCACTTTTTAAAAAATAAATCGGAAAGTAACGTGGCGGCTGAACTGGGAATTCATCCGTTTGTAGCTAAAAATTTGGTTATTGCAGCTAAAAAATACACTCCAACCAAGCTTTACGAGATTATTGGCATTTTACGTGAATATGACATGAAAAGCAAGGGATTCGAGGTTTCAGGCATGGTTGACACTGCTGATTTGCAAAAAGAAATGATATATAAAATTTTACATTAAATGATTACCCTAATTATAATTGGAGTTACTGTATTAGTATCGTATCTGGCATTTCAAAACCACGAAATAATGGAGAAATTGCAGTTTAATGCCGCAAAAGTAATTCACCAAAAGCAATATTACAGGCTCGTTTCACACGCGTTTATTCACGCCAACTGGTCGCATCTGCTTGTAAATATGTTTGTACTCTATTTTTTTGGGCGCGGAATTGAGCAGTATTTCCAGTACTATTTCGGAATCAGGGCAACTGCTTACTTTTTACTCCTTTATTTTGGCGGAATTCTAGCCTCGAATATCTGGAGTTTAATAAAGCATCAGAATAATTATTATTACAATGCGGTTGGTGCATCGGGAGCAGTTTCGGCAATGCTTTTTGCCTTTATCTTTTTTAACCCATGGGAAAAACTGTACTTTTTTGCAGTAATTCCGATTCCCGGGATTTTATTTGCAGTAGGATACCTGTTTTACTCGTATCAAATGAGTAAAAAAAGCAATGACAATGTTGCTCACGACGCACACCTTTTAGGCGCAATTTTCGGATTTGTTTTTCCCATTCTTTTAAAACCTGAACTTTTCAGTCAATTCATAGATCAGTTATTTTCGTTTCTGTAAGGACAAACAAAATGGACCACATAATTGTGAACGGCGAAATAATTAAAAAACAAGAGATTGGTTTTACACCTTTCTGTTGGGACGAACCGTTTGTAATTAAACAAAAAATCTGGTTCGGATTTGGCGGTATTCCCCTGTTTCATGATAATCTGGAAAACATAAAATTTGTATTAAATACGCTAAATTCAGGTATTCCTGATTTACTGACGGATGAAAAAGAGTTGTTCCGCCTCACAAAACGCATGTTGAACAAAAACAGGTTTTTTCGCTCGGGAATAATTACCTGCCAAATTTTTATTGGTACCGAAATCAATACGATTATCAGCAGTTTTGCATTTCCCGATTTCGACTTTCCAATCTCAAAACAGGGATTGATAATTAACTTTTCGGAATTTGAAAAATTCTCGGGCAATCCACTCAGCCAATTTGATTTTTATAATACACCACAATGGAAATTTGCTGTTGCCAGAATACAGGAAACCACATTTAATAATTCCATTTTTTTAAATGAAAAAGGCGTTGTATGTGATTGTATTTCAGCCAATATTTTCATGATAAAAGGAAAGGTACTTTATTCACCTTCGATTGAAACCGGCTGTTACGTAAATACATTGAGAAGCCACATTTTAGATATAGCACCAAAAGCAAACCTGACTGTGACAGAAACCGATGAAATAAAAAAAGAGGATATTTTACAAATGAGTGAAATTTTTCTTGCGAGTGAAGAATATGGGATTCAGTGGATTTTAGGCGTTGGAAACAAACGGTTTGTACACCATTATTCGGTAAAAATACATGAGCAACTGAATGAATATTTAAAGAAAATTATAAAGTAATCCCGCTATTTCGCTGCCCAGCGAGACACAAAAAAAGCGATAAAACTGTATAAAATATTGGGTATCCACATTGAAATAAATACCGGTGCTGATCCGCTGATTGCAAAAACGGTTGATATCTGCATAAACAGAATATACGAGAAACTGAGTGCCAGTCCCAATCCAAGATGAAAACCAAGTCCACCTTTTATTTTTCTGGATGCCAGTCCAACTCCGATAAGCGTTAAAATAAATGTCGAAAAAGGAGTAGCCATTCTTTTGTGTTTTTCAATTTCCCACTCAATTGTATTTACGCCCCTGGTTTTCATCAATTTAATTTCGCTGTTAAGCGCGGGTGTTATAAAAGTCTCCATTTCCTTTTTCTGAAATCTGAACTCTTCCGGTTTCATATTCAAGGTCGTATCAATCCGGTAACCACTTTCCAGCAATTCATAACCATCGTAAAGAGTGCGTTTCCAGTAATTATTAATCACCCATTTGCCCGTTTCGTTATCCCAGCGTATATTGTCTGCAGTGAGTTTTTCAACCAGTTGTGCTCCGTCAAAACGTTCAATTGTAAAATTGTTTCCAACATCATTTGGCGTGTAGCTTCGCATATAAATAAAAACTCCGGGTTCAATTTGCCTGTGGATATCTCTTTCAACGCCAACTCTTGCATTTTCAATATTTTTCAGTCTGAATTCATTCATGGTTTTTGTTGCCGGTGGTATAATATAGTTACCGAGTATAAAGCTGAAAATGGCCAGAATAAGTGCCGAAACCATATAAGGCCGCATTAATCTGGTATATGATACTCCACTGCTCAGAATAGCAATAATCTCAGTATTATATGCCATTTTCGAGGTAAAATAAATTACGGCGATAAATGTAAAAAGCGGACTGAAAAGGTTGGCGAAATATGGAATGAAATTCAGGTAATAATCACCAACAATTTCTTTAAAAGTGAGTTCTTTCGAAAGAAATTCATCTAAATTTTCTGACATGTCGAAAACAACGGCAATACTTAAAATAAGTGCAATTGCATAAAAAAAGGTACCAAGAAATTTTTTGGTAATATAAAAATCTATGGTTTTATATAACTTCATCCGGATATTTACAAACGATGTTTTAACCTGATTACCATTTCATTCTTCCATGTTAAAAAACTGCCTTCGATAATTTTCTGACGTGCTGTTTTCACCAGCCATAAATAAAAAGTCAGGTTATGCTGTGTTGCAATCTGAGCACCGAGCATTTCGTTCGAAATAATCAGGTGACGAAGGTAAGCTTTGGTATAGCTGTCAACAAACGATACTCCGTTTTGGTCGATGGGTGTATGGTCGTTTTCCCACTTTTTGTTTCTGATATTTATCTTTCCTTCACTGGTAAACAACATCCCATTCCGTCCGTTTCGCGAAGGCATCACACAGTCAAACATATCCACTCCCCTGTCTATCGATTCAAGAATATTTTCCGGAGTACCCACTCCCATCAGATAACGGGGTTTATTTTCAGGTAAATCTGCAGTAACCACTTCTGTCATTTCGTACATTACGTCCTCTTTTTCACCAACCGAAAGACCTCCGATTGCATAACCATCAGCATCGGTATTTTTTACCCGGGCAACAGCCATTTTACGTAAATCGGCAAAAGTGCTGCCCTGTACAATAGGGAAAAGACTTTGCCGGTAACCGTATTTTGATTCGGTTTTATTGAACTGTTCAAAACAACGATCGAGCCAACGGTGCGTGAGTTCCATCGATTTTTTTGCATAATCATAATCGGCGTTTCCCGGGGTACATTCATCAAAAGCCATTATTATATCGGCACCGATTATTCGCTGAATGTCGATTACGCCTTCTGGTGTAAACTGGTGATACGAACCATCAATGTGCGACTGAAACTTTGCACCCAGTTCACTCAGTTTTCTGATATCGCCAAGTGAAAAAACCTGATAACCACCACTGTCTGTTAAAATAGGTTTATCCCAGCCATTAAATTTATGTAAACCACCAGCCTTTTCAATTACATCCATGCCGGGGCGGAGATACAAATGATAAGTATTTCCCAAAATTATCTGTGCTTTAACATCATCTTTTAAATCACGTGTGTGAACACCTTTTACCGTACCTGCCGTTCCAACTGGCATAAAGATGGGTGTTTCAATTTTTCCGTGATCTGTTGTCAATACACCTGCTCTGGCTCTTGAGTTATCGGAAACCGTAACTAATTCAAAATTCATCAACCGTTTTCTTTTAAAGTTCGCAAATATAACTATTAAACTTGAATTGATTAGGAAGCCAAAACTGGCAAACCTGTTAATAAATTGTAATTGAAGCGTTCAAAAAATTAATACAATTTGACTTGAAAATGGCATTAATGTTCACACTTTTGATACGTTAAAAACAATTTCACTTTTAATTATCCGAATGATTCAAACATTTTACGACACACTTACAAATATTAAAGGTTTCGACCTAGTACTGGCGTTGATATTTGCAGCGCTATTCATCATCCGTTTGATGTTTCTCTTTCTGTTTACCGGGCGCATTTTATTTCAGAAAAAATTAAAACAAACAGCAGCAACACCTGTTTCGCTGATTTATACCGTTAGAAATGAGGGACCAAGACTTAAAAATAACCTGCCACCGGTTCTTTCAATAAACGATGTTGATTTGGAAGTAATTGTTGTTGACGATTTTTCGCAGGACAATTCGTTTCAGGTTTTGGGAATGTTGCGCGGAAGAAGCGATCGGTTGAAAGTTTCGACTCTGCATCAGGAAACCCGGTTCTCTACAAAAATGGCGCAAAACCTTGCATTAAAAGCGGCTGGTTATGAATGGATTCTAACTGTTCCAATATCATACGAAAATGCATCCTCTGAATGGATATCAGGGATTTCGAATGCTTTGGACAATAATAAAACTGTAGTAGTTAGTTATTGCAGTGCGCAAAATTCTGGTGGATTTATTAACCGGATTTACCGGATTGAAAGCTTTTTGTCGTTTACTAAAAGTGTCGGTTATATTCTGAATAATTTCCCGTTTATTTATTCTGAAGAAAATGTAGCATTTCAAAAGAAAAAATATTTCGAAATTGGCGGTCACGGATTAAAAATAAGTGAGCCGTACGCAAATCTGGAATTGCTAATCAATTTCTTTATCCGGAAAAAAACAACAACAATTTTGTTTCAAAGCGATACTGCAATTAAAAAGACCGAAGACCTTATTTGGAATGATTACCTCGATATTCTGAAAAAAAGTTTACGTATAGAAAAACATTTATCCGGTTCAAAAAAAGCTGTTCTGGGGTTTGACGAATTCACCAAAATACTGTTCCCGCCAGTTACAATCGTTGTAATCATTTTGCTGATTGAACTTTGGCCATTGTATTCCGGATTACTTTTCATACTGCTGACCTCGCGTTTGTTTATCATAAAAATTGCACAGAATCGTTTGAATGAACGCAAAATATTCCTATCTTCGTTAGCGTACGATTTGATTGTTCCGTACTTCAAATTTTTTTACCGCTGGTATTTTAACAACCGAAGTCAAAAACAAAAATGGAAAGTGAAGGTTTAAAACTGTCAGAGAAGGCGCTCCAGGATTACGACCTGGTCCAGAAAGCCTTAAAAGGTGACGAGAAAGCCTTTGCCCGATTGTTAAGCCGCTATAAGGAAACCATTTATTTCATGCTTCTCAAAATGCTCAATAACAAAAGCGACGCAGAAGATTTAACGCTTGAAGCTTTTGGCAAAGCATTTAAAAATCTTCACCAGTACTCACCAACTTATGCATTTAGTACCTGGTTATTCAAGATTGCTTCAAATAATTGTATCGATTTTCTGCGCAAAAAAAAGGGAGTGCTGATTTCTCTTGAAAATGACAATGAACAATTGGAAATCAGCGAAACAGCGAAGCTGAAATCAAAAGATTTGAACCCGGAAGAGAGATTAATCAGAAAGCAAAAAGCAATATTGCTGCACAAAGTGGTGCGCCGCTTAAAACCTCATTATCAGACCCTGGTTGAGTTAAGATATTTCCGCGAATTATCATATGAAGAAATTGCCAAAGAATTAAATTTACCGCTTGGTACAGTAAAAGCCCAATTGTTCAGGGCTCGCCAGATGTTGTTTAAACTGATTGAAAGTACCGAAATGAACGACCATCACTAAAACAACCAATTCTTTTACATGAACATCGTCTTAAAATATTTCCCGAAACTCGACAAAACACAAATCTCACTTTTCGAACGGTTACAACCTTTGTATGCCAAATGGAACGCACAGATTAACGTGATTTCACGCAAGGATTTTCCTGATTTTTACGAACACCACGTTTTACACTCATTGGCAATTGCAAAATTTATCAGTTTCACTCCCGGAACAAAAATTCTGGATGTTGGCACCGGTGGTGGTTTTCCAGGGATTCCACTGGCAATTTATTTCCCCGGAACACAATTTCACCTGATTGATTCTATCGGAAAGAAAATTAAAGTGGTTAACAGTGTTATTGAGTCGCTTAGTTTGCAAAATGTTACTGCACAGCAAATCCGTGCTGAAGAACTTACAGAAAAGTACGATTTTGTGATAAGCCGCGCCGTTACCCGATTGCCCGAATTTGTGCCATTGGTGCGTAAAAATATTGCCCAAAAGCAAATAAACGCCATGCCCAACGGCATAATTTATTTAAAAGGAGGTGACT
>DATITY010000282.1:0-13413 GCA_035467235.1 Draconibacterium sp.
TTTTGGTGGTTTTTGAGGACAACGATAAGGAGAAAGTGGTTATTACCCAGCGTTTTTATATTGTCGAACAAAAGGTAAGTATTACAGGAAGGGTGCACAGGGCAACAACCGATCCGTTTATGGGCGCGAACCAGGAGGTTGATTTTGTGATTACACATAACGAAGTACCGATTGAAAATCCGCTAAAAGATGTAAAAGTTGTTATTATGCAAAATGGCAGGTGGGACAATGCAATCCGGAATTTGAAACCTCTGTTTATTCGCCAGAATCGGTTGGAATACGATTACCAAAAAGAGAATGTCTTTCCGGGAGTTAATGAATTTCGGTATTTTGATAACCGTTCAAACAAATTCAATGGAGAATATGTTGCATCAACCGAATTTCACCAGCCTTATTATCACAAAACCTTGTTGAAAGATGAGGTTCGTTCAAATAAAGATTTTTTTCTGTACAAAGATATGAACGGAAAATTTACAATTGAAAGTCAGGACAAGGAAGTGCGTATTCCCGATACTGAGTGTGATTATGCTTTTGTACATTTTACCTTGCCGTTGCCATCGATCCTGCTTGGTGGTTCGGTCAATGTTTTTGGGGAGCTTACCGGCTGGAACGCCAATAAAAGTAACGAAATGACTTGGAATTTCAATACCAGCGCCTACGAACTTACTTTATTGCTAAAACAGGGCTATTATAACTATCAGTACGCCTATGTACCGCAGGGTGCGACTGTTGCCGATCTTGCAAATATTGAAGGTAGTTTTTGGGAAACTGAAAACGAGTACCGGATTTTTGTTTATTACAGCGATTTTGCAGCAAGATATACAAGGTTGGTTGGTTATCAGTTGTTTAACTCGAACGAACAATAAGATTACATTTACTGAACAAGCGATAAAAATCCCCTGCCGTTTTTAAAAGGTAACGAGAACCAAAACTTACTGCCTTTTCCTACGGCAGTTTCAAATTCAAGTTCCCCCCCAAGCAGAGCAACATAATGCTGAACAATGGGCAGTCCAAGTCCTGAACCTGATGTGGTCTCGTTTATTTCGTTTTTTATGCGGTAGAACCGATCAAAAATATGGTTAAATTCATCTTCAGGGATTCCAATACCTGTGTCGGATATTACGAATTTCACCCACTCGTTTCTAATCATTTCATAGTCGATGGTGATTTCTCCCTTTAAAGTATATTTAACCGCATTATCAATCAGTAACGATAAAATTTCGCCAAGAATATTTGGGTCTGTTTCAAAACCAAATTCCTTGTTTGGAACATTAATTTTCAGGTTTAATTTAACATTTTTCGAGTCTGGAATTAATACCAGGTATTTGTTGTATGCATCTCTCAGTAAGCCATTTACATTACAGAATTTATTAACGATTTCAACAGTCTGCGTTTCAATTTTCGACAAGTGAATCGTATTGTCAATCATGTTTAATAATTGCTTTCCGTTTATCGAAATTGCGTCAGATAATTCTATCTTATCTTCTCCGTCTAAATCCGATTCAGCCAATACTCTTGTAAAATTGATTATTACGTTCATTGGTGTACGGATTTCGTGAGACAGATTAGCCAGGAATGCCGATTTTAACTTGTCTGATTCTTCAGCCCGGATTAGTGCTTTTTCAAGTTTAAACTCAGCGGTTTTTCTTTTTGTAATATCTCTGGCTATCGAAATTACAGCATGTGAATTTAATTTTGCCAGCCGCATTTCAAACAGGAAGGTCCCGTTTGGAGTGTTCATCTGGTATTCAATGGTTTCAATCGAATTTGATTTTATGCATATTTGAATGGAACGGTAAATTTGTTCGGCCATATTAGCAGGAAAGCCAACTTCAAAAATTGTACTTCCAATAATATTTGCATCTTCAATTTTGAACAGATCGCTCTCCTTGATTACAAAATCCTCATAAGTCCCATCCTTGTCGATTACAAAAAACATATCGGGAATTGCCTCCAGCAAAACCTTGTATCGTCTTTTATGTTCTTCAAGTTCAGCCATTTTGTTTTTCGTTTTGGTAATGTCCTCAAAAATGAAAAAATATTTATTGTAATCGGGTTGTAAAACATGAATATTAAACGAACGTTCCAGCGTAACTGCATGAAATTCATTAATTTTCTTTTGTTTCGATTGTGCGAAGATATATTTGTTTAAATCGAACTTGCTTTTAAAAATAAAATCAAAAATGTAATCGGCTTTTTGTTCCTGTACTTCGTAAAGGTTAATTTTAAAACTCGATTCAAAAGCGTTATTTACTTTTTCAACAATGAGTTGAACAATATTTCCTGTTTCGTCCCGCTCTGCACGAACCTGTGCAATCGAAAAAGTCGAATCCTGCAGAACTTTGTTAATACTTTTTTTTATTTCAGCTAATTGGTTTTTATATTCCTTAATCTTTCCATAAAAATACATTCGCATTAAATAACCAAACAAAAACAAGGCTGTGTAAACAAAAATCGGATTTGTAATAAATGGTTGGTAATACGAAACTGAGTTGATTAAAAGATTTGATTTAAACATTTGAAATCCAACAGTAATAAGGCCAAAAAGAAAATAGGTTCTTATTTTGCTGTTAGCTTCAGAAAAATAGAGTAGAAAAACCAATCCGGCATGCAACCAGAAGACGGTGATAAAAATAGTATCGGTTGATTCAAGATTCGAATTAAAATCGGAAAAATAGAATGAATACAGAACAAGCGGGAGTATAAAAACATTGTTTACCGAACAGTTAATTTTACCATTAATTGCACATATTATCGGAAGAGTTGCCATTGCAACCAGCAATAAATTGCAAATCATACAACTGTTTTCGATATCGAAAAGAACATTATATAGAAAAAACAGGAGTGCAAATATTTCAATTACTGACCAAACAATAAGCAGATGCCACAGCTTTTTTTTGTCATGGGGTGATTGATCAACCCAAATTTTATCGGTTAATATGGTAAATAATTTAGTTGTCAATAGCGTAAAGTTATCAATATTGAATTAAAATAGCGTCCGTTCAAATATAATTCAATTCAAAATAAAATATTGCTTCTGAATCTTAAAAACTGATATTTGTTTTGTTTCAAAGTGTGAAAATAATATAAAACTGAAAATAAGAGATTTACAAAAGTGTTATTTTTTGAGGTTACTGATTTTTGTTATGATTTAGCTTCAATGGAATCCATTATTTTGTCGAAATAGAAGTAAAACAAATAAAGTACAGTATTATGCCAAAAGGATTTTTTAATGTTCCGGCTGCAAAAAACGAACCTGTTTTGAGTTATGCTCCCGGAACTGCTGAAAGAATTGCATTAAAAGCGAAAATAGAAGAACTAAGATCGATTGAAGTTGATTTGCCGATGGTTATTGGTGGTTTGGATGTTTACACCGACCGTAAGATCAGGATGTTTCCACCGCACGACATCGCGCATACGTTGGGATATTATAACCAGGGAGATGCAAGTCATGTTGAAATGTCGATTGATGCTGCGCTTGCTGCAAGGGAAAATTGGGCAAATTTGTCGTGGCAGCACCGGGCTTCTATATTTTTAAAGGCTGCCGATTTATTAACCGGACCGTACCGGGCAAAAATAAATGCAGCAACTATGCTGGGGCAATCAAAAAACGCATTTCAGGCCGAAATTGACGCTGCCTGCGAATTAGCCGATTTCTTCAGGTTTGGTGTTAAAGTGATGACCGATATTTATAAAATTCAACCTGAATCGGCTCCCGGGATGTGGAATTACAACGAATTTCGTCCGCTTGAAGGATTTGTTTTTGCTCTCACTCCGTTCAATTTTACATCGATTGCCGGAAATTTGCCAGCCGCACCCGCATTAATGGGTAACGTGGTAGTTTGGAAGCCTTCAAAAACTGCAATATACTCTGCGGGAGTTATTATGGAAATTTTCAGGGAAGCCGGATTACCCGATGGAGTAATTAATCTTGTTTTTGCCGCTGGACCTGTTGCTGCAGATATGGTTTTAACCCATCCGCGTTTTGCAGGGATACATTTCACAGGATCCACAGGAGTTTTCAACAGCATTTGGAAAACTATTGGCGACAATATATCGAAATATAAGTCGTATCCCCGCATTGTAGGCGAAACCGGTGGTAAAGATTTTATTTTTGCCGATAATACTGCTGATCCGCAGGCGTTGGCAATTGCTATGTTAAGAGGTGCTTTTGAATATCAGGGCCAAAAATGTTCTGCTGCTTCAAGAGCTTATATTCCCGAAAGTATCTGGCCCGAGGTGAAAGAGCGTTTCGGAAAAGAATTGGCAACAGTAAAAATGGGACCACCCGAAGATTTTACCAACTTTTTTAATGCTGTAATCGATGAAGCATCTTTTGATAAATTGAAAGGATTCATCGACAGAACTAAAACAGAAGATGATGCTGAAGTAATCTTTGGCGGAAACTGTGATAAATCGATTGGATATTTTATAGAACCCACAGTAATTCTGGCAAAAAAGCCGAATTACATCACAATGGAGGAGGAACTTTTTGGGCCGGTATTAACCATTTATGTTTACGAAGATGAAAAAATGGATGAAACCCTTGACGTTCTTGATAAAACTTCAATTTATGCGTTAACGGGTGCGGTAATATCACAAAATCGGTATAACATTGAAAAAATTACAAAACGACTTGAAAATGCGGCTGGAAATTTTTATATCAACGATAAACCAACAGGAGCTGTTGTTGGGCAACAACCTTTTGGAGGCGCCCGTGGTTCAGGAACAAATGATAAGGCAGGTTCTATTTTTAATTTGCTGCGCTGGACTTCAATCCGCACAATTAAGGAAACTTTTGTTTCGCCCAGAAATTACACCTATCCGAATTTTCAACCGGATACCAAATAGAATCAACTACAAATTGTTTATAAAAGGGTGTTGAAACAATTCAACACCCTTTTTTTTGCTCAATGAATATTCTACTTTTGTTCGAAGCTATTTTTACTATAATGGAAAAAATGAATCTCAATAAAGGTGTAATTAAAGTGCTTAGGAACAAATGGATAATGACTTCCTTGTTGTTCCTGGTATGGATTATTTTTTTCGATGAAAACAGCATTGTCTCACATCAGAAAAATAAAAGACGACTGTACGAGCTCAAACAACAGGAAGAATACTACCGCGAACGTATTGAAATTGACAAACAGAAATTGGAAGACTTAAAGGCTGGTGAAGAAAAACTGGAAAAGTTTGCAAGAGAACAGTATTTTATGTCGAAACCCGATGAAGATGTTTTTGTTGTTGTTGACAATGATTAAATAACATAAGTTTAAATAACTTAGCCGAATCAATTAATTAGTCTTCGATTCGCATTTTAATTCCATATAAATCTATCACAATTCATTCAAGAGTAGTTTAACGATTTTAAAATTTTACCATTCGGAAGTTGCATCAACTGTTTGATGGATTTTTAAAATTTCTTATATTGCCTCAGTAAATGTATCAAAACAACTTTCTGTTTAAAACAATAGCAGATTGTTTGTAAACAGAATACATTGAATGCCATGAAAAAACAATTATACTGAGATGAAAGGAAATCTCGACATTTTTAAAATTAAGACCAATAATATTCCACCACAAAAAGGGAGAATATTAATTGCTGAACCATTTTTGCACGGCGATTATTTTAGTCGCTCAGTAGTGTTTTTAGTGGCACACAGCGAAAAAGGAGCGGTAGGTTTTATTCTGAATAAAAAAATAGATTTTCGGTTGCAGGATGTTTTTATTGATTTTCCCGCATTTGATGCAAATGTTTATTTGGGTGGACCTGTAGCTGCCGATTCAATATTTTTTATTCACAAACTCGGGGAAAGACTGCCTGGCAGCATTAAAGTTTTAGGAAATTTGTTTTGGGGAGGTGATTTCGAAGCTTTAAAAAATCTTATTTCAAAGGGATTTGTAAAACCCACTGATATACATTTTTTCCTGGGTTACTCCGGATGGGATGCCGGACAGCTGGAGGACGAAATAAAAGATGATTCATGGTTAGTTACCGATGTTGATGAAAACGCAGTCATGCGTGACGCTAACGATGTATCGTGGACTGATTTTGTGAAAAAAGCAGGAAACAGGTATTCTATTTGGGAAAATTATCCCGAAAATCCATCATTTAACTAATCAAAATTTTCATAGGCACTTTTCAAACATCGAATACTATTATTCGAACCCTACGTATATTGTTACCGTTATTTTTGTACCACAAAGTTGTATTTCAGGAAGGCAATGAAAAAAAATTATAATTTTGCCCACGCTTAAGGTATTGAAAAAAACACCTCGGTTTTTCGGGGAATTTATAATTTAAAAAAAAATTTATGTCACTGAGAAGTAATATTCTTGACCTTCGTAAAAGGAAAAAGGAAGTTCAAATGGGTGGTGGTGAAAAGGCTATGGAAATGCAGGCAAAAATGGGGAAACTTACTGCCCGTGAACGTATTATCGCCCTATTGGACAAAAACTCATTTCACGAATATGATTTATTCGTTGAGCATAGTGCAAAAGATTTCGGAATGGAATCTAAAGTACTGCATGGTGATGGTGTGATTATCGGAACCGGCACAATCAAATCGAAACCGATATGCATTTTTGCACAGGATTTCACCGTTGCGGGTGGTTCACTGGGATTAATGCATGCGCGTAAAATCACAAAAATTATGGATCATGCCCTTAAAATGAGGGTTCCGCTTATTGGTATCAATGACTCAGGTGGTGCCCGTATTCAGGAGGGTGTAAATTCACTGGCTGGATATGGTGAGATTTTTTTCCGCAATACGCTTGCATCGGGTGTTATTCCACAAATTTCGGTAATTCTCGGTCCTTGTGCAGGAGGTGCGGTATATTCACCAGCATTAACTGATTTTGTTTTCGTAGTTGAGAATATTTCAAAAATGTTTATTACCGGGCCAAGTGTAATTAAATCAGTTCTTGGCGAAGAGATTTCGATGGAAGAACTGGGTGGAGCTCGTGTACATGCCGAAATAACAGGGAATGCACACTTCTTTGCCAAAACTGAATTAGAATGTTTTGAGCAAATAAAAACGCTTATAAGTTATATTCCCAGAAGTAATGCAAAAAAAGCTTTGGCTTACCCGCCAAAACCACCGTTAAAAGGTAAAAAAATTGAAGATATGGTTCCTCTTGATGCAAGGATTCCGTATGACATGCGCGATATTATCAAAACCATTTCTGATGGTTCTGAATTTCTGGAAGTTATGGAACTTTTCGCGCCAAATATAATTATTGGCTTTGGCCGAATGGATGGTGAAACAATTGGTTTTGTTGCCAACCAGCCAATGGTACTGGCTGGCGTTCTTGATTGCGACAGTTCAGATAAGGCAGCACGTTTTATTCGATACTGCGATGCATTTAACATTCCGATTGTTACGCTCGAAGATATGCCAGGATATTTACCGGGCGCAGATCAGGAACATGCAGGAGTAATCAGGCATGGAGCTAAAATTTTATATGCATACAGTGAGGCGACTGTTCCAAAAGTGACAATTATTTTAAGAAAAGCTTACGGTGGTGGTTATATTGCAATGAACTCACGACATTTGCGCGCCGATTTTGTTTTTGCCTGGCCAACAGCTGAAATCGCAGTAATGGGACCGGAAGGAGCTGCAAATATAGTTTTCAGAAAAGAAATTGCAGAGGCCGAAAATCCGGAAGAAATGAGGCAACAAAAAATTCAGGAATACAAGGAAAAATTTGCAAATCCTTATGTTGCAGCTGCTCAAGGATATATTGACGAAGTTATCGAGCCGAAAGATACACGTGCAAGAATTCTTCATGCATTGCAGGTTTCAGAAAACAAGAGTGTTTTCCTGCCTACCAAAAAACATGGAATACCTCCATTTTAATCATTAAAAGAGTAATAAAATGTCTGAAAAAAAGGAAATGAAAGAATTGATCATCCAGGGAGCTGTTTATCAAACCACTTTCACCCGAAAATTTGAACAACGTGTTAACTGGGAAGCCCCGAATGATAATATGCTGTTTTCTTTTATCCCGGGAACAATTATCGATATTTTTGTAAAACCAAAGCAGAAATTGAAAGAGGGAGATACCATTTTATTGCTGGAAGCAATGAAAATGCAAAACCAGGTGAGAATGCCTTTTGACGGGGAAATAGTTAAAATACATGTTAAAAAGGATGAGATAATTCCAAACCGGTATTTAATGGTTGAAATAAAACCTAAGAAATAAAAGGCATTTCGCTGAATCACATTAAAAACCGTGCAATGATTTGTACGGTTTTTTTATGAATGCGACACATGCCAAACATCCATAGAGTTGAAGTCACGAACGAGCCATCCAACTGGAATCAAGGGAGTTAATAGCGACCTGGAATCTGGAGTTGCTGCATTTGAGTGAACGGTACGTAAAGATGTTTCAGTTTTAAGCAATGCAAAAGAGTAATTGGAATCTTTTGGTTTTCATGGAAATTGGACATCGAAAACTCATTGGTATGGCGAACAGCATTGAGCGGCAAAAGCTGGAAGAGACTGTCCAACAGTCCGGCCCTGAATATGGCTATTAACAATTAGTGGTTCTCTGAACAAGGCTGTTAAAACCTCTTTGCGAACTACCAGAAGCTTCATCGTAATCCAACCTAAAGAAAATGCCGTGCGTGCAAGTACAATAATATCCTCATTATCAACTGGAAAATCCGCATCCGCATCGTTATTTTCAAAAAGTCAACTTGCTGTAATTTTACTCTGTCGTTTGTGAATAAACTGCGCAAACAATAGTCAATACTGCAAAAACAATTAATATTCTTTTCATTTTTCTTGTTTTAAATTTTTACAATTTAAAACAAGTTTAATGCTGTAACTTTAAGTTAATTTTATTATCAGTTTCAAATGTGAGATTAGATTTGTACTTTAGAATACTATTAATCCATTTTAAAATGAAAACAAAAATAGTGCTTGTAATTTTCCTTTTCATTGTCAACGTGAATTTTGCCCAAAAAATTAAACCAGATGCAACACTAATTGTGCACAGTGCTAATCTTTTAGATTTGATACCTGATAATTTGAAAATAGAAATAATTTCTGAAGGATTCGAATGGACAGAAGGCCCGCTTTGGCTTCCAAACGAAAACAAACTCATCTTTTCCGATATTCCTTCCAACTCCATTTTTGAATGGACAGAAATAGGAGGCACAAAACTTTATCTGAAACCCGCCGGTTACACTGGAAAGGAAAAACGTGGCGGAGAAACCGGCTCAAACGGATTGCTGCTAAACCCGGAAGGAGAATTGGTTCTGTGCCAGCACGGCGACCGAAGAATGGCAAAAATGAAAGCAAAACTTTCGAATCCAAAAGCCGATTTTACAACACTTGCCGGCAATTATAACGGTAAAAAACTGAACAGTCCGAACGATGCAGTTTTTCACAAAAACGGTGATTTGTATTTTACCGATCCTCCTTACGGACTGGAACAAAACGATAAAGATCCTTTAAAAGAACTCGATTTTCAGGGCGTTTACAAAGTAGATAAAACGGGGAAAATTACGTTACTGACACAAGAACTTTCCCGCCCCAACGGAATCGCCTTTTCACCCGATTACAAAAAACTATATGTTGCCAACTCCGATCCCGAAAAGGCAATCTGGATGGTTTATGATGTTGATGAAAACGGATTACTGAATAACGGAAAACTGTTTTTTGATGCCACCGATAAAACCAAAACTTTAAAAGGCCTGCCCGACGGAATGAAAGTACACAAAAACGGATGGATTTTTGCCACCGGTCCCGGCGGAATCCTGATTTTTACTCCCGAAGGCGAACACCTCGGAACAATTATTATCGGCGAAGCAACGGCAAACTGCGCTTTTAATTCCGATTATTCAGAACTGTTTATAACCGCCGATGATTATTTGCTGAGGGTGAAACTAAAGTAGTCAGGAATTGTCATTTCGACAAGCGAGAGAAATTGATATTTGAACAAAAGATTTCTCCTCGTACCTCATCGAAATGACAATGTTATATGTTGTTTAGTTCGTTTTTGTTGTATTCTCCATTTTTTTCGAAGAGTAAACAATCAAATCGCCTGCATTTACCTCGAAACCAAGGGTTGGGTTCAGCAACCTGATTTTAACTTTGTGCGGCCCGTCTGTCAACTGGTATTTCCAGGCAATTTCATGTCGCCGTTTGCTGAAGTTGGAAGACATTGAAAACTGCTCCGGTGTTCCGCCATCCAATGTCATTTCAAGCTGCAAATCAGTATCTTCGGTATTTTCCTTGTTTAGTTTATTCACTCCACCGTTAAGAACAAACCCAATTCCGGTAAAATCAAATTCAATCTCTTTATTTGCTTTATCCAGTTTTTTGTTTAATCCTTCCCTGCTAACCGGGAAATGCCCTTCAAAAGCGACTTCCAATGCGACCGGTTTTATTTCCTGAAACGGAATTTCAATGTTTTCTCCCTCTGTTTTCGCACCATTTTTTGCCAAAACCTGAAGGGCATGTTTGGTTCCCATTTCGTAAACATCGTTCAGCGAAACTGTGGTGTATTTAAAATCCATGTCTTCAACCGGAACTACCCCTTTTCTCCATTCTTCAGGTATTTTTGAATAGCCGAGAATCGTACCCAAAATCCCGCCTGCACTTGCGGGATTACAGTCAGAATCCTGTCCGCAACGTGCCGAAATATCAAGTGTTTTTGCATAGTCACCCTGCCCGTACAATAATCCTACTACAATGTAGGCAGCATTAATTTTTGCATCGATGTTAAAATCGCGGTAAACACCATCGGGGCAACCAATGTCGTGGGACCATTTATTCTGAACTTCAGTCCAGGTTTTCGACCAGTCAGTGGGATACAGATTGTGCCATGCAACAACATCGGCAATACACTGATAAAACTGAGATTCAGCAGGAATTGATTTTAATGCTTCGTTGACCACAAAATTCACATCATCAGAAACAAAAGCCAGCGAATACATGGCAGCCACATAAACTCCACCATACCAGCCGTCACCATAATTCATAATGTGACCGACCTTATCGCAAATCTCTGAAGAAGTATTTACCATTCCTGGTGACATTAATCCGGCAAAGTCGGCTTCAATCTGAAAATCGATGTCATCGGCATGTGGATTATTGAGCCAATGCCCCGACTGAGGAGGCATTATTCCGTTTAAAATATTGTAACGCCCGGCTTGATTGGCGTGCCAAAGCATATATTCAGCATTTGCATAAGCCATTCCATGTGAACTTGCAGGAGCCTCAATTCCCTCTTTTTCAAAAACATCAACAAAAGTCAGATCCATATAAACATCGTCATACAATCCGGGTTCATTTTCGTAGTACCATAAACATCTGGTATCATCCCATGGAATGACAACAGAATCAGGTATGATTACTCCATTGTATTTAAATTCGGTTGGCCCGCCATAGGTGCAGCCGATAACCTGGCCGGCCCAGCCACCTTTGATTTTATCCTGGAGTTCTGATTTTGTGAGTGTTGTTTTTATTGTTGCTACTTGTTCTGTCGTTTTTTTTGGTACGCAGGAAACCATTAAAAAAATTACAATAATAACTGTTAAGTTTTTCATAAAATAAGGTTTAAAGTTTAATGTAAAATCCCGTCTGAAAATCCCAATCATTTTCTGTCGGATTAAAAATAAAAAAATTAATCCAGATGAAAAACTTCCTCCATATTTGCCCACCACTCACCTTCTTTTCTGTTTTCGACGGGTTGTTGCATGGGTTCCATCACCGACCACCATTTTTGTGTGGTTGGATCGGCAGCCATTTTTGCCATGTCGGCAGCAAAATCGTCGCCCACATATTCAAAATAGGCAAACAACTGGTTGTCTTTGTGAAAGATGGAATAGTTGCGGATGTTGCAGGCCGTAATCATCTTTAAAACATCGGGCCAAACGGCTGCGTGGTATTTTTTATACTCCTCAAAATGTTCGGGTTTCACCCCGATAATCTGTCCGTAGCGTTTCATTTATTTTGTTTTATAAGGTTTCTTAAAGTCATGGGATGACTTGATGCCAACCATTTTTTAATGAACCAAAGTATAACAGTCATCCGATGACTATATGTACTTGTTTATATGACATGCTAAATTAATGTTTTAAATTAAAGCTATCTCATAAATTCCCGGTGTACCTGCAAATTCTTTTATCACAAACCGAAGTTGCTGAAGTTGTGTTTCGGGAAATTCAACAACCGCCTTCTCTCCAATTCCAGATCCGGAGAAAAGTGTTTTCCATTCGTTACCCGATTTATATTGTATTTCAAACGCCTTGATTTTTTGTTCTCTTTCATAAATTACAGCGCCTTTTACTTTCTGAACAGTTCCAAGGTCGATTTCAACCCAGGGATTAACGTCATTCTCTGTCGGATGCCAGAAATCGCCCACCCAATCGCCATTGGTAACCGATTTAATATCAACCCACTGATGATTCGACCAGTGGGGCTCCAGGTTGGATGAACCTGTTACCGGTTTTTTAAACGACAGTGATGCAGGTTTTACATCCATTGGCGTAATCTCCATCGCATTTCCGCTTACTTCAATTTCAACAATGGTATTGATGGGTTTAACTGGTTCGTTGCCAAATTCAATCACAATCTCATCATTCACTTTGCTGAAATTCAAAGCACCACCGCCAACCACAGCGCATTTGGTGATTTCCAAGCCAAAATCGGGTAAAACAATTTTTGGTGATTTACCCGGTAAATTGAGTACATGCAGGTAAATTTTATTGTCTTTCCGTGTACTCACACCCCAGTCGGTTGGTTTGAAAGGTCCGCCACGGGTACCATAAATCGAAAAACCGTATTCTTTCAGCCAGGCGCCCATCTCTTTCAGTCGTTCAACCTGCAGCGGTTCAATGGTTCCGTCGGGTTTTGGTCCAACATTGAAGAGCAGGTTTCCGTCGCCTCCGGCAGAACGAATCAGGCTGTGCAGACACTGCTCGGTCGATTTCACCACATCATCGGGTTTCCATGCCCACTGATGGGCAATGGTCATGCAGGTTTCCCATGGACGTTCATTCTGAAAACTGCCTACCCTCTGTTCTGGAGTATCAAAATCGCCGGGAGCTCCGGTGCGGTTGTTCACCAGAATTCCGGGCTGAATTTCATTTATCCGGTTAATAACACCCTGACCACGGATTGAATCAAATTTTTGAGGAACATCGTACCACATCACCAAAAGCGGCCCGTATTTTTCGATGATTTCCACTGACTGATTTTTCAGGTATTCTGTGTATCGGTCAAGATTTGAAATTTCACGTTCAACGCTGCCGCCGGGACTTGTAAGCGGAAAATCGGGGTGACGCCAATCGCAGGTGGAATGGTAAAAACCAAGAGCCATTTCATGTTTTTTGCAAGCAGCCGTCAACTCAGCCATAATATCGCGTTTAAATGGTGAATTCATGATGTTGTAATCGTT
>DATITY010000283.1:0-17874 GCA_035467235.1 Draconibacterium sp.
ACAGGAACCTGTTGCTCCTAAAGTAGTTAAGGAAGTACCCGTAGCAAAGGCGCCGGAAGTTATTGTCCCTGAAAATGAAGCAACTCCCGAAGTGGAAATTTATGTTCACAGCCCCAGAACTTCGAAAGTTGAAGAGGTTAAAGTGGTTGGCATGATAGATTTGACGAATATCAACCAGAGAACCCGTCCGGCTAAAAAATCGAAAGAGGAAAAAGACAAAGAACGTAAAGAGCGCAATAAAATAACTGTTACCAAACAAGTTTCCGAGCAAAAACCAGATATCACCAAAAGGGAAGAAGTTACGGTAATAAAAGCAAATGCAGTAAAACTGGCTGGTCCGACAGTTTTAGGTAAAATTAATTTACCCGACGAAAAGAAAGAACAGGGTGACCAAAGCAGTAATCGTAAAAAACGAAGGAAAAGAATTACCAAGGAAAATGGTAAAATTACGGTAGAACGTAAACCAGGCGATAAACCCAAAGGAAACTTCATTGTAAATAAGCAGGTTCCAGGTCAACAGGGACAGGGACAAAATCAAAATCTTGCGGGGAAGAAGAAAAGACTGCTGAAAAAAGAAGTCAACGAAGAAGATGTACAAAAACAAATTAAAGATACTCTAGCCCGCTTAACATCAAAAGGAAAATCAAAAGGATCGAAACACCGGCGCGATAAAAGGGCTGTATTCAATGAAAGAATGCAAGCCGACATGGAACAGTTGGAAAAAGACAAGAAGGTACTCAAGGTTACAGAATTTGTTTCGGTTGCAGAGTTTGCCACCATGATGGATGTCAGTGTAACCCAGGTTATTTCATCGTGTATGAGCCTTGGTTTGTTTGTTTCAATTAATCAACGGCTTGATGCAGAAACACTTTCTGTTGTAGCCGATGAATTTGGCTTTAAAGTTGAATTTGTAAGTGTCGAAATTCAGGAAGCCATTGAAGCTGAAGAAGACCGCGAAGAAGATTTGAAACCGCGTTCGCCTATTGTAACGGTAATGGGGCATGTTGACCACGGTAAAACATCGCTGCTCGACTATATTCGCAGTACCAACGTAATTGCAGGTGAAGCAGGTGGAATTACACAGCACATCGGAGCATACCACGTAAAACTGGACGATGGAAGGAGAATCACATTCCTCGATACGCCTGGTCACGAAGCGTTTACCGCCATGCGTGCCCGCGGAGCACAGGTTACCGATATTGCAATTATTATTGTAGCAGCAGATGACAATGTAATGCCACAAACAGTTGAAGCAATCAACCACGCTGCGGCGGCAGGTGTGCCAATTGTTTTTGCAATCAATAAAATAGACAAACCGGGGGCTAATCCCGAAAAAATAAAAGAAGCCCTGGCCAACATGAATTATCTGGTTGAGGAGTGGGGTGGAAAATACCAGTCGCACGATATTTCGGCCAAACATGGATTAGGTGTTGCAGAATTGCTCGAAAAAGTACTTCTTGAAGCTGAAATGCTAGATCTGAAAGCCAATGCCAATAAAAATGCCCATGGAACAATCATCGAATCATCTCTCGATAAAGGTCGCGGTTATGTTGCAACCCTGCTGGTTCAGGGCGGAACTTTAAAAGTTGGCGATATGATTATTGCCGGTCAGCATTACGGCCACGTGAAGGCGATGTTTAACGAACGCAACCAGAAAATTGATAAAGTTGGACCTGCCGAACCTGCTATAATTTTAGGATTAAGTGGTGCACCGCAGGCTGGCGACAGATTTAATGTGATGGACAATGAAAGGGAAGCCAGAAACATTGCCAACAAACGTGAACAACTTGCACGCGAACAGGGACTTCGAACTCAAAAACATATTACTCTCGACGAAATTGGACGTAGAATTGCAATCGGAAACTTCCAGGAATTGAACCTGATCGTTAAAGGAGATGTTGACGGTTCAATTGAAGCTCTTTCTGATTCGTTAATAAAACTATCAACCGAAGAAATTCAGGTAAATATTAAACACAAAGCAGTCGGACAAATTTCAGAATCTGATATTCTCCTTGCTGCTGCATCTGAAGCAATTGTTATCGGATTCCAGGTTCGTCCATCGTTAAACGCCCGTAAACTGGCCGAAAAAGAGCAGATCGATGTTCGTTTGTATTCGATAATTTACGATGCGATTAACGAAATCAGAGCTGCAATGGAGGGCATGTTATCACCCGAAATTAAGGAAGAAGTGCTTGGAACAGTTGAGGTTATGGAAGTATTTGAAATTACCAAAGTAGGTAATATAGCAGGTTGTATTGTACGCGATGGTAAAATTAGCCGAAACTCAAGAATACGTGTTATCCGCGATGGAATTGTAATCTACACAGGTACATTGGGATCACTGAAACGATTTAAGGACGATGTAAAAGAGGTTAAAAACGGATATGAATGCGGTTTGAATATCGATAAATTCAACGATATCAAAATTGGTGATCATATTGAAGCATTTCATGAAATTGAAGTTGCCAAACAACTGTAAAAGATATTTCAAACTAAAAAAGGCTGGGTTTTCCCGGTCTTTTTTTTGACCAAAATCCAAATTGTCGCAAGGTTATTAACAACCAGTGTTTCATTTAAAAAGTTGAAAAGCAATTCTTTTGACTTTTCGATTGTGTAATTTTGACGCGAATCACAGTCATTCAACTAATTTTCAACTTAAAATAATTTAACTGGATAAAGGAAGTCATCTGAAGTAAAGTTCGCGATTATGAAAAGAAAACTGATAATTATTATTGCGCTGATTTTGGCAATTGTTGCCGCAGTTTTTTATTTCACAAAAACTGAAAATACATTTTTTAAGGAGACATCGTTGTATAAAGCCGTTCCGGTTTCTGTTCCGGTTTTTATTGAACTGAATTCATTAAAATCGATACCGGTTAAGAATTCAATTTTTGAACAGTATTTTGAAATTGAAAAAGTAAGCCAGGTTTCTGATTGGATACAAAAACTGGATTCAATAATTGGGGATGATAATCATATTCAGAATGGTTTGCGGAGCGATCCATTTATTTTGGCTATTGGATTTATGGGTGAGAAAATTCTGACTCCCCTGGTTATTCAAAAGGCCGAAAGCAGCGGCAGAAAAAAGTCTGTAGATAACCTTGCACGTGCTTTGTATCCCGAAACAGAAAACACTTATTCAGAGATTGATTATACCGGATACAAAATAACTTCGGTTACTACTGCAGATAATGTAAACGTGCTTAATTTTTGTTTTACATCAGGATTATTTCTGGCCAGTTCAAATCTGGTTTTGGTGCAACAATCGTTACTTCAGTTAACCGAATCCGGAATTTCGGATAATTCAAATTTCGTTAAATTGAATAATGCTGTAGAATCGGAACCCGATTTTGCATTTTACATTAATCAAAAATTATTCCCCGATATTATTGCCGAATGGATAAACAGCACTTCAATTGAAGAGGTAAATGAATTTGGTGAAAATACCAGGCGAAACCATTACCGCAACATTCAAAGTTTTAAACGTTTTGCCGCCTGGAGCCAGCTTGAAGCTGAATTTGATGACAGTGAAATTGTTTTAAACGGGAAAACTGTTGCCAACGATTCGCTAAACCAATTTCTTTCTGTATTCAGCGGACAGGAACCAGTTCGTTCGTAGGCCGGAAATATGCTTCCAAAAAATACTTCGTTTTTTACGAGCTACACATTTTCAAACAAAAAGCTTTTCTTCGGGAAACTTGAAAAATATTATGCTCTCGGAGATAATTTTTACAAACGCGAAGATCTGATTAAGAAAATGGAAGTCGAATTTAAAATCGATTTCAAAAACACAATTCAGAAATTAATCAGGAACGAGGCAATCGTGGCAATTACAAATATTCCTGCTGACCCTGTAAATAAAACAACACTTTTTTTATTGGAGCTGGATAATAAATCGAAAGCAGAAAAGCAGCTGGACACAATGATGCTGAATTATGCCCAGCGAAAAGAACTGTTGGTTGACGATTTTAAAACCACGTATTCTGTAAACGATAAAACAGAATTTACGATATTCCAGTTTCCATTCCCGTCCTTTCCCGGAGTTTGGTTGGGTAAACCGTTTGTTTCGGCACAGGCAAAATATGCAGTTTTCTATAAAGATTTTCTGGTATTTTGTAATACTGAAAACGGGTTGCAGGATTATTTATACAACATGGTTGAAGAAGATCCGTTGGCAAAAGATTCACGTTATCAACGGGTTGAAAGTAATACCAATAGTAAATCGAATATTAATACATACTTTAATGTTGGCAGAAGTTTGAATTTAACAAACGAACTTTTTAACAGGGAGAACGCAAAAAAAATACAGAAGAATAAGGAATTGGTAAGAAAATTACTTGCTGTTAACTGGCAGGTAAGTAGCGGAAAAGGTATATTTTCGAATACGCTGTCCCTCGCATTTGATGACGGTAAAACGGAAGCAGAAGAAAATACGCAAGATGCAAGTAATACCGGTAATAAAGGCAAATCAGGCAAAGTTGAAAATGCGGAAGACGGCCAGACTGCCTGGCAATGTAATATTGGAAACCCATTGATAATAAAACCGGTTTTTACCATAAATCACAACGATAAAGAAAATCGTGAGATGATAGTACAGGATAAAACCAATAATCTGCACCAAATTAGTAATGATGGAAACATTCGCTGGAGCATTGCTCTTGATGGGCCTGTTATGAGCGAAATATTTCAGATTGATTATCTGGCCAACGGAAAATTGCAATACCTGTTCAGCACAAAAAATAAACTTTATATCATCGACCGGAATGGAGTCAATCTGGAGAATTTTCCGGTTACCTTTCCATCACCTGCAACAAATGGTGTAAATGTTCTCGATTACGACAACAACCGTATTTACCGTTATTTTGTGGCGTGCGATGACAAAAGGATTTATGCGTACGATAAGGAAGGAAAAATAATGACGGGATGGGTTTTTGAAGGAACAAAATCCAAAGTGACAACTCCGGTTCAACATTTCAGAATTGGTGGAAAGGATTATATTGTTTTTAAAGATGAATATCAGGTTTACATTCAAAACCGAAAAGGAGAGGCTATTGCAAAAACTGCGGCCGAATTCAAAAATTCCGGAAATCCTTTAATCCTCAGTTTGGGTGGGAAGCCTAAAATAGTGGCAACCGATACAAAAGGAACAATTTATTATATTGATTTTGACGGAAATTATACCGAAAAGAAAGTTGGTAAATTTGGCAGCAACCACTTTTTTAAATCCGATGATTTAAATGGCGATAATAAGTCAGAATTTATTTTTGTCGATGGAAAAGAGTTAACGGTGACGGATGAAGAGGGCACCGTTTTATTCACCCAGAAATTTTCAAATACGATTCAGCACCAGCCAAATATTTACCGGTTTGGCCCGAAACAGAAAAAAATTGGAGTGGTTGATGCAAAAGCCGGCCGCGTTTATTTATTTGATGCTTTAGGCCAATCACATCCTGGATTTCCGCTTCAGGGTGCTACTGAATTCAGCATTGGCAAACTGGCCCAAAAATCTGATAAACTCAATTTGATTGTGGGAAGTAAAAGTGGGAGTTTATACAATTATTTACTGGATTAATTTTTCAGGAAAACATAAATCACCGAACTACATTTTTCAGGATTAAAAATACTGGTCAACCACGAAATTTTGCCATAGAAAATGCCTTTAAATAATGCCAGTTTCGACTTTTTGTATTTCTCGCTCAGCATCGAAACGTAAAACGAGTCGAATGGCATGGTGTGCAGTGAAGCTAGTTTAAAGCCATGTTTTTCACCAAGCTGTTTCATTTGTTTTGGTGCAAAATGCCAGATGTGGCGCGGCACATCGTAGGCGGCCCAAAATTCTTTGTAATGTTTTGCGTCGGTCGAGCTGTGGTTCGGAACTGCAATAATCAGTTTCCCTTTTTCTTTTAAAAGACGATGGAAGGTTTCCATGTTCTCGTTTAACAGGTGAATGTGTTCAAGTACATGCCAAAGTGTAATTGCATCGAAACTTTTTTCTTTGAGCGTAAAAAGTTTTTCTGAAGGCAGGTTGTCAAGGTTGAACTCCTTTCTTGCAAAATCGCGGGCCTCGCTGCTTTTTTCTGTTCCGGAGACCTGCCAGCCGTTTACTTTCATTTCATTCAGGAAAAAACCGGTACCGGTGCCAACATCCAGAATTTGTCCGGTTTTCAATGAGGTGGCTTTTTCAACAAGCCGCCTTTTCCTTCCGAGCATATATTTGCGCACAGAATGGTAAACTGAATTTACAAAGCCTTTTGAAGTGTTTGAATGTGAAATGTAGTTTTCGGATTGGTAGTACCGGCCAATATTGTCTTCATCTTCAATATTATCGGTGATTTTAAACCCACAAGAACTGCATTGTTTAATTTGAAAATTTTCACCCGAAACAAAATAGTCGGTACAGGTTAAAAACGGGGAAAACACCTTTCCATCGCAAATAGGGCACTGCTGAGCATTGGATTTTGACATAGATTTTTGAATTTTGGTGCAAGATAATAAAACTGATTTGGGGATTGGAATGTTAGTATTTCATTTTTTTTTGAGAAATAAAAACCACGAAAACTATTGCTTCCGTGGTTGACTTATTTGTGTAATCTTTTTTCTCTCTTCTCCTCCCCTTGGGGAGGACGGGAGGGGCTTCCTTAAATAATCAGCATTGCATCGCCATAAGTGCCAAAGCGGTAATTTTCTTTTAATGCCGTACGATACGCTTCCATAATAAAGTCGTATCCTCCAAATGCTGCCACCATCATCAGTAAAGTGGAATAGGGTAAATGAAAATTGGTAATCATCGAATTGGCCACACTGAATTCGTAAGGAGGAAAAATAAATTTATTGGTCCAGCCCTCGTAAGGATTTAAATATCCCTGTGTTGAAACCGAACTTTCCATAGTTCGCATAACCGTTGTACCAACCGCACAAATATTTTTCTTGAGGTCTTTTGCATTGTTAACAACTTTGCAAGCCTCTTCAGTTATCCAGATTTGCTCCGAATCCATTTTGTGTTTGGTCAAATCTTCAACATCAACACTGCGGAAATTTCCAAGCCCAACATGCAGTGTAAGATAAGTAAAATTGACTCCTTTAATTTCGAGCCGTTTTAAAAGTTCGCGGCTAAAATGAAGTCCGGCAGTTGGCGCAGCAACTGCGCCTTCGTGTTTTGCATAAATGGTTTGGTATCTTTCTTTATCTTCGGGTTGAACCGGGCGGTTGATAAACTTGGGAAGCGGAGTTTCGCCCAAATCATATAACGTTTTTTTGAATTCATCGTACGGTCCGTCAAACAGGAAACGTAAAGTTCTTCCGCGCGAAGTTGTATTGTCTATAACTTCGGCAACCAGCAAATCGTCTTCACCAAAATACAATTTGTTTCCAATCCTTATTTTTCGGGCAGGGTCAACCAAAACATCCCAAAGTCGTTGTTCGCGGTTTAATTCGCGTAAGAGAAATACTTCTATTTCGGCACCGGTTTTTTCTTTGTTTCCATACAAACGAGCTGGAAAAACCTTGGTATTGTTAAATACCATTACGTCTTTATCATCGAAATAATCAAGTACGTCTTTAAACAGTTTATGTTCAATGCTACGTTTTGCGCGATTTAGTACCATTAATTTTGATTCGTCTCTGTTGTCAGCCGGATGCAATGCAATTTTTTTTGAATCTAACTCAAACTTGAACTTTGATAATTTCATATGATAAATATTTTTGTTTAATAATTTGCTGTAACGTTAATTACAAAAAGTAACTTTAAAATCGTTAGTTGGTAAATAATGTCACTAAGATAACGCTGTATCTTTCAATTGGTTTCAAATAGATTTAAATTTTCCATAAAATAGTCAACAGTTATGGCATTCTCAATCCTGAAATCTCCGATTCTGGTACGCTTCAATCCTGTGAGGTACGCTCCGCATTTAAGTTCTGCGCCAATATCACGGGCCAGCGAACGAATATAAGTGCCTTTGCTGCAAACCACCTTTATTTTTATTACTGGTAACTGAAACGAAAGCAATTCGATTTCACTAATAACAATCTTTTTGGGTTGAAGTTTTAGCGATTCTCCATTTCGTGCATATTCGAAGGCTCTTTTTCCTTTAACTTTTACTGCTGAAAATACCGGGGGCACCTGTTCTATCTCTCCTACGAACTTTTTTGCAGCAGCTTTAAAGAGTTCCTCTGTTACAAATAAAAAATCATTTTTACTATCTTCTTCGGTTTCCATGTCGAAAGATGGAGTGGTTGCTCCCAGTTGAAGAGTTGCAACATATTCTTTTTCCTGTAACTGAAACGATTCGATTTGTTTTGTTGCTTTTCCTGTACACAATATCATAAGTCCGGTGGCCAAAGGATCAAGTGTTCCCGCATGACCAACTTTCAATTTTTTGATTTTGGTGTTACGACACAAAGCATTTCGCACCTTGCTTACCAAATCAAAAGATGTCCAGTCCAGGTCTTTATCAAATAATAAAACCTCTCCATTAATAAAATCGTAAGATTTTTTGAACTCAGACATTTGTAATTAACTAAAATTCAGCCGATTGCAATATTTGCAAAAATCAGGCTGCAAAGATAGCAAATACGCTAAAAACCAACAATAAATGGAGAAATAAATTAATTTGCCCGTAAAATATTAAGATTGACTATTGCTTTTTGGCTTTTTCATTATAGCATAAATTTCAAAAGCGAAACCCAACAATAGAATAATGGGAGCAAGTGTTATGCGACGGAAACTAAAAATATCGGGATTAAAAACATTTGGATCGTCGCTTCCGCCACCTGCCATTAATATAAACCCTACAACAATTATGGCAAATCCAATCGCCATTAGTTTGTAGTTTTCTTTACCAAGGGCAAAACCGGTGGTTTCTTTTGTTTCTTTCTTAGCCATTTTAATTTTTTTATCGCGGTAAAGATAATTAATAAAACATTTCATCAAATTTCATTCCCAGGAATTTGTTCACCGCAAAATAGGTTGACAACCAGGAGAAAAGCAGACCCAGAACAAAAACCGCTGAAAAAACAATTCCTGTCGGATAAATAACTTCATTTGAAATTAATCCCTGTAATTCGTTTCTATACAGATAAATACCCATAAAAATTATAATGTTGGCAACTAGCGAACCATAAATTCCCATCAGTAAACTTTGCCTGAGAAAAGGTCTTCGAATAAACGAATTACTTGCCCCCACCATTTGCATGGTATTAATGGTAAACCGTTGCGAATAAACTGAAATACGTATGGTATTATTAATTAACGCAATGAAAATAAAGGTGAGCAGTGCACTGATAATCAGTACAAAAAAGGTTATTTTCTTAATATTCTCATTTATAATCTGAACAAGGTCTTTCTGATAATAAACTTCTTTAACCTGCGGATAAGCCAAAAACTTCTTTTCTAAAATCCTTAAACTATCAGCACTGGTATAATTTGCATACAATTTCACTTCTATCGATTCAAACAAAGGATTGTAGCCCAGAAATCCGGTAAAATCTTCTCCCAACTGTTCTGTCAGCTCTTTACTTGCTGTTTCTTTGTCAATATAGCGCGTTGATTTTACAAAACTGCTTTTATTTAAATCTTCCTGAAGCTTTTTAATGCTTGCCGGTTTAACATTATCTGTCAATACAAGAGTAAATCCTATTTTTTCACGCACATAATCCGATAACTGGCGGCCATTGACAAGAATAATTCCAAGCAATCCCAACATCGTCAGAACCAGTGAAATGCTTATCAGCGAAGTAATCCACGATTTAAAAATTCGCTTTTTTATTTTTTTCGGTTTTGTTTCTTTCATTGTAATTGCACGAAGTATAAAAATTGCTCAGCAACATCACCCGACAAAAGTAAAAAAAATGATGGTTTAAGAAAATGCTAACCGTTAACAACCAATTAATAGCACAAAAAATTAATTGGTATTTTTTGGAAATACGAAAAAAGGGAATACTTTTGCAGTCCCGATTATTGTCCTTAGGTTTAAGGAGTGTAAATAGTTGATTTTCTTTACTTTTAAGATGTTTGTTAATAATATTCCGTTGCGATAAATATCTGAATAGCAGAGTGATCAAGAGTTTTTGAATAAAAAAATAATATAAAGTGGACACACTTAGTTATAAAACAGTTTCGGCCAACAAAGCCACAGCAAACAAGGAGTGGGTTATTGTAGATGCCGAAGGTCAGGTTTTAGGACGTTTGGCAAGTAAAGTAGCCAAAATCCTGAGAGGAAAAAACAAATCATCATTTACTCCACATGCTGATTGTGGTGATAATGTAATTGTCGTTAATGCTGAAAAAGTAGTATTAACCGGTAAAAAAATGAGTGACAAAGTTTACATTCGTCACACAGGTTATCCGGGAGGACAGCGTCAGCAGACTGCAACTGAAGTTATGGCAAAATTTCCTGAACGGCTGGTTGAAAAAGCAGTTAAAGGGATGTTACCAAAAAACAGTTTGGGCAGAAAGTTATATACTAACTTACATGTGGTGATTGGCGCTGAGCACAAATATGAAGCTCAAAAACCAAAAGTTGTTGATTTAAATACGATTAAATAGGCAAGATGGAATTAGTAAATTCATTAGGACGTAGAAAAACAGCAGTTGCACGTATTTACCTGAGTGAAGGTAAAGGTAACATCACTGTTAACAAAAGGGAGTTTAAAGAATATTTCCCTTCTCTTACACTGCAGTACATTGTTATGCAGCCGTTAAATCTGATTGGAGTTCCCGAAAAATACGATATCAAAGTAAACCTCGACGGTGGTGGTCCGAAAGGTCAGGCAGAGGCTTTGCGTTTGGCTATTTCGCGTGCATTGGTTGAAATTGATGCAGAAGCAAGGAAAGAGTTAAAAGCTGCAGGTTTTATGACCCGTGATCCCCGCGAAGTTGAACGTAAAAAACCAGGACAACCAAAAGCAAGGAAACGTTTCCAATTCTCAAAACGTTAATATTAATTATTCATTATATGGATCTAAAACGGTTGAGACTTCCGGGTAACCGGGACTACTCAATAGTTGCTTTTAGGAACATAGAAAAAGTAAAAAGATGCCAAGAACAAATTTTCAGGAATTATTAGATGCAGGTGCACATTTTGGTCACCTGAGAAGAAAGTGGAATCCAAACATGGAACCATACATTTTCATGGAAAAAAATGGAATCCACATTATTGATCTTCAAAAAACAATAGTAAAAATTGACGAAGCCGCTGCTGCAATTAAGCAAATTGCAAAATCGGGTCGTAAAATTTTATTTGTAGCAACAAAAAAGCAGGCCAAAGACCTTGTAGCAGAATTGGTAACATCGGTAGGAATGCCTTATGTTACTGAACGTTGGCCCGGTGGTATGCTTACCAACTTTCCAACCATTCGGAAAGCAGTTAAAAAAATGGTGTCCATCGACAGGTTGGCCAAAGATGCTGCATGGGATAATCTTTCAAAAAGAGAAAAATTGCAGATTACAAGACAACACGCGAAACTTGAAAAAATGTTGGGAAGTATTTCTGACCTTTCACGTTTACCCGCAGCCTTGTTTATTGTTGACGTAATGAAAGAAAGAATTGCGGTTCGTGAGGCACAACGCCTTGGAATTCCGGTATTTGCAATGGTAGATACAAATTCAAATCCTGATGATGTTGATTTTGTTATCCCTGCAAACGACGATGCATCACAGTCAATTAAACTCATCGTGGGTATAATGACCGATGCAATTCGCGAAGGATTGAGCGAACGCAAAGTAGAAAAAGATGTCGTTGAAGCTGACGAAGAAGATGAAACGCCTAAAAGATCAAGAAGGAAAATAAAAGCTAAGGTGGTCGATGAAGATGATGATGACGCTGGCTTGGATAAGGAATAAAAGATTGGGAAAATCTTAAATAAATCATTTAAAAAGAAATTTCAGTATGTCGTTTACAACTGCCGATGTAGTTAAGTTACGCAAAGTAACAGGCGCAGGGATGATGGATTGCAAAGGTGCCCTGGCAGATGCCGATGGTAATTTCGAAAGAGCAGTAGAAATTATCCGCGAAAAAGGAAAATTAGTAGCCAACAAACGTGCCGACAGAGATGCCGCAGAAGGTGTGGTTTTGGCAAAAGTTTCGGAAGACAGAAAATTCGGGGCTTTGATTGTTTTAAATTGCGAAACCGATTTTGTTGCTAAAAACGAAAACTTTGTTGCTTTTGCCGACAGCATTTTGAATGCCGCTTTGGCAAACAATGCCGACAGTTTGGAAGCTGTAAAAAGTCTTAATTTGAACGGAAGATCAATTGAAGTTCAGGTTACTGAACAAACCGGTGTTATTGGCGAAAAAATTGAACTTTCGTATTTCAATAAAATCAATGCTGAAACTGTAGTGGGATATATTCACCCCGGCAACAAACTCGCTACTTTGGTTGGTTTTAACAAACCCGGTGTCGATGTTCAGGTTACCAAAGATGTGGCGATGCAGGTTGCAGCAATGGCTCCTGTAGCTGTTGACAAAGATTCTGTTTCGCAGGAAGTTATTGAAAAAGAACTTTCTATTGCAAAAGAAAAATTCCGTTTGGAAGGCAAACCGGAAGCCATGCTCGATAAAATTGCGCAGGGTGCCCTTCAGAAATTCTTTCAGGAATCTACTTTACTGAATCAGGTTTATGTAAAAGATGGCAAAATCACCATCAAAGAATTTTTATCTCAAAACGATAAAGGACTTACAGTTACTGCATTCGACCGTTATACGCTGAACGCTTAATTGAATTGAAGATATTATTAAAGAAAGCTACTTGTTAATTCAGGTAGCTTTTTTTATGCAGTAAAAATTCTAGTTTTAGGGTAGTTTGCTGAATTTCTGAACGATGCATTCTCCAGTTTGGCGGTGCAATTTCAATATGAAAATGCCGGGCAATAATTTTTCAATATCAATGGTAAAATAGGTTGTATTGATTTCATTATTAACCATCATTTTCCTTCCACTTAAATCGAATATTTCAAAAGACCTGAAATGATTTTGATTTCCTTCGACTGTAATTTCTGATTGTGCCGGATTGGGATAAACTTTCACAACTGCTGCAGGCAAATTATCTTTTATACTTACCGACAGATTTGAAGAATTGATCCAGTTTTCGGCAAGACTGTTATCTGATTTTAAATCGGTCAGATACAGAAAATATCCACCACCATCAGCTTCAAAAGGCCAGGGCAAACTATCCTGATATCTCACAGAATCGATGACGTTGCCAAAAGAATCGGCAAGTACAATTTTTTCCGATTTGTTCGAGAGGTTTCTTGTAAACTGTCCGAAAGGAACTGTTCCGTAAAATTGTTGAAACGAACTTTGCTTTCCCGCCAGAACTATCTTTGTACCGGCGCCAATCGTTGAGTTAACAGGAAACTGGTATGAAACTCCCAATTGGCTAAAATATACACCGGTTAAATTCACTGACTGGCTGCCTGCATTTGTGATTTCAATAAATTCCAGATCGTCGCTTTTATACTTATCAACCGGTAAAGGATTGTAATTGATTTTTGAAATTACCAGCGCCGGTAAAACCGGATTTGAACAGGCTGTGAAAGTTGTTAATCTTGAATTTATCCAGTTAATTCTTGTTTGTAACCATTCTTTCATTTTTGTGATTTCTCCGCTTTGGTCAGGGATGGTACCCCATCTTTTATTCTCACGCACTGATGCTTCCGAAATAAGTTTTGAAAACTGATCCATTTTTTCGGCCACAACAAAGTAGTTTAATGGCCCGTTGGTAGCAGTCATTTCTTTCCATCTTTTGGTCAAATAACATTTGAAAGTAGTATTGTTATACAAATCTCTCCAGAATTTTGAGCCCGTGTTTCCACCATCGTCAAATTGCCAGACATTGGTATGACTTCTGTCAAATCCCCATTGAAACAAATCATTTCCATAAGTTAAATCGAAATCCCAAACCGGACCTGCCCTTAATTTTCCATTCCTGTCTTTGTGAAAATAGGTACTGTACTGGTAACCATCGGCATTTGAAGCCAACTCATTTATCAGCATAAAATCAATAAAAGAACGTACATCAATAATCGATGGAAATCCATTTACAATAGATGCATTTTGCGCAGTTGCAGCCTTCTGCAAACTTTGGAACTGTCCCTGAATATAAATGTTTTGCTGCGATGTTATTTCCCATGGGTCCGGGTCATCGTGTATGTAGTTTGTCCATCCGTAATACGATTGCATAGTCCATGCTATCGGATCACCACCGGTGTCTTTGTCTGCTTTTGTTACATAACCGCCTGTGATTTCAGGAGCGGCATTATCGGTAGCCGACATTTTTAAAATATTGATCCGCTCAGAATCAATTTTTAATTTTTCCATAAAAATGTACAATCCCTTGTAATCGCCATTAATTACGACTTCGCAATATTCGCCTCTTGCAGCGTAATTTCCGATATTCCGCGATAAATCATACGACAGGTAATTTCTAATCAACGAAGGATCAAAGGCAATTGAATTTAAAATCCAGTCATGTTCTTCGGGCATTCCTAAAATGCTGACATTGTTGTTAGTAACATTATCCTTTTTCAGGATTGTGAGTCCGTAAGGTTTTTTGGGAAGTATTTGCGATGAAGAGCCTCTTATTTCGATTTCTATCCTGCCATCATAATTCAGATATTGAGGATTGTTATGGTCTGTTATGTAGTTTCTGGAGCCATCGGGTCTGAAAATTATTTTCATGGTGGCCAAAACTTTGGGTTCGTCAGGAATTTCACTTGGTCGCCCGGTACCCGGATTAATATCTGTGTTGATGATAATTATTGGCAGATTGCTGTTGGTTAAGATTTGAGCTTCAGAAAAAATGGCAAACAAGAATAGTATTGAAATTAGAAGAAATTGCTTCATTTTTAAATTTTAGACTGATTCGCATTTTTCATTACTTTTTTACTTTATCCGAAATCCAAGGAAAACAGTAAATTGTATTGTACCAATATCATTATAGGTAATCTGAGCAATCTCTTCATTATTATCTGTAATTAGTTCTGAGTTGGGTTTGGAAACAAAACCCGGATAATAAGCAATTTCGAAAGAAGGTTTAATAAAATTGTATCTCCTTGCATTCGGCTGAAATCCAACAACAGCGCCATAATAGAACATCTCGAAAAAATCCTTGCCATTTTCGTTTACATCTACTTCAACAACAGGTGATTCCTGATTTAACCCGTATGTAATTTTGGTTCCCGTGGTTTTGGTAATAAAATGCATTCCTCCAATTCCTCCCGCCCAAACGAAAGCTTCGGTTTTACCCGCAAGTTTTGCCTGGTAAAGCATTTTTACATATCCGTTAATCGTCTGGTGGTTGAGTCTGAAATCTTGTCCTTCGGTTTGATTCCCTTTTACCTTTTCTTCTTTAAAAAAATAGTACGATAGGCCTGGGTTAATACTTAATCTTTTTTTGAGCCTGATTTCGATAGGAAATGGTTTTTCAACCGAGAGCGTGGGGTATCCGGAAACAGTATGAAAATCGGGACTTACGCTTTCATCTTTATCCAGAACATAAGGATATCCGACACCTGCTTTCAGGGCCGGACTTATCTGGCCAAAACTGGTAATAGAAAAAACCATCAGCATAATAAGGATGAAAACACTTTTCATAACAGTTGTATTGGTTTGTAAATCAGTATAAAATTAGTTTTTTATTCCATAATTTAATATCCAATCCAGTAAAATTTCTAAAACTGCCGGCGAAAAGGTTTTCCATAATTCGATTTTATTTCATTAAGCCTTAATTTTTTAATATAAATTGGAAAATCAGGCTGAAATTTACAACTAAAATTGGAAAATCAGGCTTAAATTTTTAAGTTTGGTGAAAAATAAATATAAATGTATCAAAGGGAAATAAGCAACTTAATCGAAAAAGAGCTTCATGAAAAAGAAGTTTTAATTATTTACGGAGCACGTCAGGTTGGAAAAACTACAATACTGAAAAAGCTGCTTCAGGATAAAGAGAGTATTTTGTTGAATTGCGAGAAACCTGCTGTATCAGAAATTCTGGAAAGTAAAAATATAGCAAGGATTAAACTTTTGTTTGGTGATAATAAGATAGTTGCATTAGACGAAGCGCAAAAAATTTCGAAAATCGGTGAAGTATTGAAATTGATTTATGATGATGAATCATTCAATTGCAAATTAATTGCAACAGGTTCGAGCAGTTTCGATTTGGCGGGTAAAATAACTGAACCATTAACCGGTAGAAATCGAAAATTGAAATTATTTCCGATTTCATTAAATGAAATAAAGGAAAAAGATGGTTGGTTTTGGATTGAGGAAAATTTGGACAGTTTACTTGTTTTCGGACAATATCCTGCAGTATTAATGGCTGCCGAAACCCGGAAGGAAATTGTCCTTGACGAGTTGGCATCAGATTACTTATATAAAGATATTTTAGCCCACGAAAGTATCAGGAATCCCTCGTTGCTGCGAAAATTGTTAAAGGCACTTGCACTTCAGGTTGGAAGCCAGGTTTCTGTAAACGAATTGAGTGGATTACTTGGAATTGCTTCACAAACGGTGGAAAAATATCTTGATTTGCTGGAGAAAAATTTTGTGATTTATCAGTTGGTAACTTTCAGCACAAATTTGCGAAATGAACTAAAAAAAAGCAGGAAATATTATTTCTATGATTTGGGAATAAGGAACGCGTTGTTAAACAATTTCTCGCCTCTAAATTCAAGATTGGATGTTGGGCTGTTATGGGAGAATTTTTGTGTTAATGAAAGAATGAAACTAAACAATGCAAATGAAAAAAGGGTGAACTATTATTTTTGGCGTACTTACGATGGGGCAGAAATTGATTTAATTGAGGAATCAAATGGGAAACTGGAATTGTTTGAGTTCAAATGGCGTATCAAATCCAATGTTAAAGTGCCAGCATCTTTTGAAAGTAGGTATGGGAAAAATAAATTTAAAGTGGTTTCAAAGGAAAACGCTTATTTGCTTTTGGAATAATTAATTAGTCAATTCAAAATTTATTTTGTTTTTCGTTTCAATTTATTACCGCAACCCTTATCCAATCCAAAATAATCTTCATAACTGCCGGCGAAATTGTTTCTTCAATCTGCCCGTATTCTTCAATGGCACCGGTTTCGCAGGTTTGAAAAAGATGGTTCACTCCCGGTATTTCCATCGTTTTAAAGTTTTTATTTCCTCCTTCAGTAAGTGCCTTTTCAATGGCAGCGAGATTTTCTTTTGGAGGAACCTGCAAATCTTTTTCACCATTTAGAGCCAGCACCGGACATTGCAGTTTTACAAGTGCCGGATAAGGATCGTATTGAAGGAAAAATTTGAACCAGGCATTATCCACGGTTTTTACCTGGTTGTCAACTGCGGCTTTTTGCTCATCGTTCAGCATTAAATACATTCCGTTTGTGAGTGTCTTTTGCAGCCGATCGATTCTCAGAACAGAATCAGTTTCAGTTAAAACAATATTTATAATGGCTTCTTCCATTTTTTTGTTTTGTTGCAACTTATCTACAGGCAATCCAGCATTTTTGCCAATAAGTTCCATTTGTTTATATATAATTTGTTCTCCAACAATTCCCGTACCTGCAAGCATTACAACAAACGCAACATCTTTTGTTTTTGTCGCAACCATTGGGGCAATCAAACCGCCTTCGCTGTGGCCAATCAACCCGATTTTAGCCGGATTTATCTCTTTTCTGGTTTTTAAAAATTCAATTCCGGCCATTACATCACCCGCAAAATCCTCGCTGGTTGCTTCGCTTGTTTTGCCTTCCGAACCGCAATACCCCGGTCGTCAACGCGTAAAACTGCAAATCCGTTTCGGGTTAAAAAATCGGAAATCACCAAAAAAGGACTGTGTCCATACAAGTTTTCATCGCGATCCTGTGCTCCCGAACCTGTAATCAGAATTACAGCC
>DATITY010000284.1:0-7701 GCA_035467235.1 Draconibacterium sp.
ATGTTGCGCTTGTTATCGGTTGAAGGAGGGGAAATTAAAACCTGCGCGTTTTTATATGGAGGGCAGGGTACAATTAATGTCCCATCATGGAGTCCTGATTCGAAAAGGGTTGCGTTTGTGTCGTACACTTACTGAAACCGGAATTAATTAACCGATAATTCTGCTTTAGGATTTACTTTTGCTATCGATATTGATTTCTGTTCTGCTGCGGGCAAAGTGAAATAAAATTTTGAACCTTTGCCGTTGCCGTTGCTTTCAACGCCAACGGTTCCATCCATTTTTTCAATTATCTTTTTCACAATTGAAAGTCCAAGTCCATAACCATCAGCTTTTTGTGGTTCAAGTCTCACGAAGTTTTTAAACAACAATTTTTGTTGCTGTTTGGTAAGGCCATTCCCATTATCAGCAATCCAGAACATAACGTTTCCGTTATATAAAATATCGGCGCCAACCTCTATTTTGGGTGGAGTGCCCCCATATTTTATAGCATTGCTGATGTAATTGGTCCAAACTTCTTCAATCCATGGAGCATAACCAACAGCCTGCGGCCATTCTGCCGGTTCAGAAAACTCAGCATTCGAATTTTTAATCAAATCGATAAGTTGCCTTTTCGATTCGCCGAAAACATGAGCCATTTCAAAAGGTTTTCGTTCTACTTCAGTTTTGTCAGTTGTAGCAAGCAATAAAAGCTCATGTGTAATCTGAATTGATTTATTTGCTGAATGGTTGATTAAATTTGAAAGCTCGCTTAACAGATTTTTATCGTTTTGTTTAATTAATTCATCCATAATTTCGCTCGCCGAAAAAATTGAGCTTAATGAATTCTTCAAATCGTGCGCAACTGTATGCGCAAATGCATCAAGATCTTCAATTAGTTTTTCCCGTTTTTCTATCTCAACCAATAATTTTCTGTTGGTTTTTTTCAGTTCTTCTTCGGCATTTATGATTGATGTAATGTCGTGAAAAAGCATAATATTCCCTGAAAATTTTTTGTTTCGGTAAATGGGTGAGATTCTGACCTGATAATAACTTCTCGTGTCTTCATGAATGACTTCCATCTGAATTGAAGCCAGATTGTTTGATAAACATTCAGTAAGTTTGTTGTATTGCTTAAAAATCTTTTCGAAAGGTTCGTGTATAATCGATTTTTTTTGCCAGTTAAAAATATTGTAAACCGCTGAATTGCAATCTTCAATAGCACCCTCGGTATTTATTACAATTACTCCGTCAGTCATAATCTCAACCAACTTTGTTCTGGCAAGAGGTACAATATCGAACATTCGAAACCGGACAATGCCAAGAGAAATAATTAATCCGGTTAATACAAACGAAACAGGAGTCCAGTCGAAACCGGGATAAGGATTAATATTGGTTACATACATTAAATTACCAATAATAGGAATTAGCGAGGCTACAAGTAAAGTTCCGCTTTGTGTTTTATAATAAGCTGTAAATTTGTAAATTGAACTTACCAGATTATATAGTCCTAAAAGGAGTAACGTTTCAGCAAATGCGTAAAAAAACCAAAACCCAGTTCCATGACTGTAATAAGCGATATTTTTAACCGGATCGAGGGTAACCGTTTTCCAAATCAAAAGATGTTTTTCATTTGTTAATACCAGTGCAATCGTGATAACCGGTATTATCAGCAGGAGTGCTACATTTTTAGAAGTAATTAAATGTTTCTTTTGGCTGAAAGCTGTTGTAAAAAGAAAATAGTAAACAGGAAGAAAAGCAATACCGAAATACGATAATTTCGACCAGAATATTTTACTGTTTAGGTCAGGACTTGCAAATTCAAGCGCATAAGTAATTGCCCAGATGGCAACAAAAAGTTCGAGGTAAATCAGAAATTTGACTTCAACAGATTTCCTGAATTTCCACATCAGTATTATGGTAATCAAAGCTGCCAGAGTCGTAAATATATGTATCAGACTACTGGTGGAGAAATGATAAATCATCACATAAAAAGTTATTTTTCCTGAAATTTGATTTAATAGCGCAGGTAAAACTAATAAAAAAATTGCAAAACAGGAGATTAGCAAAAAGTTGATTTATTCTAAATAGTTTGATACACTGAAATAAGAAATAGATTTCTTACTTTTATTGAAGTTATCGGCTGGATTATTTAAATTCATTAATACTCAGTCGTATACTTTATTTAACAAATCGATACTTAAAATAAAAATGAAATCAATGTCAAATCAAAAATTTACGCGTCGTCAGGCAATTGCAACTGGTTCAGCAATTGCAATTGGTGCAATGGCAAATCTTTCATTTACCTCAATTAATTTTAGCAGTACAAAAAAGCTTGCAATACATGGAGGCGAAAAACTTCGAACTGCAAATTTTCCTGATTGGCCGGTTTGGGACCAGCACGCAGAAGAAGATGTAATTAAAATGTTGCGAAGTGGTCGCTGGTGGCGCGGTAACGGAGAATCGGTGGCCGAATTCGAGCAGAAATATGCACACTTGATGGGCGCTAAACGTTGTCTGGCAACAGCAAGTGGAAGCACAGCATTATTGGTGGCTTTGCATGTTTTAGGTGTCGATGCCGGCGATGAAGTTCTTGTTTCGCCTTTTACTTTTATCGCCACTTACAACGTAATTTTTATGAACAAAGCGCTACCTGTTTTTGTCGACACTGATCCGGAAACTTTTCTGATTAATCCGTCAAAAATCGAAGAAAGGATTACAGATAGAACTTCAGCAATTTTACCTGTGCACATTTACGGATTGCCGGTTGATATGGACAAAGTAAATGAAGTAGCTAAAAAACATAACCTGAAGGTTATTGAAGATGCCTGTCAGGCGTGGCTGGGTGAATATAAAGGGAGAAAGCTCGGAACACTGGGCGATTTGGGATGTTTTAGTTTTCAGAATTCAAAAAATTTACCTGCAGGTGAAGGAGGCGCAGTTGTTGGAAACAATGACGAAATTATGGATCGCTGTTTTTCCTTCCACAATTGTGGCCGACCGTATGGAAGTGTTCAGCGAACTACAGATTATCCAATTCGTGGGAGCAATCGGAGGATGCAGCAAATACAGGCGATAATTCTGCTTTCGCAAATGAATCGTATTGAAAAAGATGCTGATTTACGACTTGAAAATGCAAAATATCTCGATAAAAAATTTGCTGAAATCCCTGGAATTGTGCCATATAAACTGGTTACTGAAGATGCCCGTTCGGCTTATCATTTCTACCCATTTCGTTTTCTTTCCGAAAAATTTGGTAATGTAACAAGAGCCAGATTTATTGAAGCTTTGCGTTCTGAGGGAGTTCCATGTTCTTCCGGATACGGGCAGCAAAACAAGGATGGACTAATTGAAGAAGCGCTGAATTCAAAAGGTTACAAGCGGTTGTTTTCAGAAAAAAGGTTGATCCGGTGGCGTGAAGAAAACCAACTGCCAGGAAATGATCAACTGGCAAAAGAAGCCGTTACCTTTTCCCAAAGTATTTTACTTGGGAATAAATCGGATATGGACGATATTGTGAATGCCGTCACAAAAATTTACGAAAACAGAAATTCCTTGAATGGTTAAAACTGATTTTATCCAGTTCAACAGCATTTAAACGCAATTGTCCTTCAAAATTAAACACCCTGGAAAGATTTTTGATTGAAATTCATATTATTGTCAAAAATCATTTTCCTGTCAATCATTTTTGTCTCTTTTTGAATGTTTAAATTATTAATCGATTTGTAATAAATATGTATATGTTTAGAAAATTCATCCTGCTTGCTTTATCGTTATCGATTGCTTTTAAATTATCTGCCAAAGAGGGAATGTGGATTCCCATTTTACTTGAAAAATACAACATTGCCGAAATGCAGAAAATGGGTTTTAAACTCTCGGCCAGTGATATTTATGATGTTAACAATGCCAGCATGAAAGATGCAATCGTAATTTTTGGAGGGGGATGCTCAGGTGAGTTAATTTCCGATGACGGATTGTTGATAACGAATCATCATTGCGGAATGCGACAAATTCAATCTCACAGTACAATTGAAAACGATTACCTGACCAATGGTTTCTGGGCGATGAACAAAAAAGAGGAGTTACAAAATCCCGGTTTGACAGTCAGTTTTCTGGAGTACATGGAAGATGTAACTGAAAAGGTTCTTTTAAAAACTGAAGGACTTTCTGATGATGAGAAAAAAAGGCAGATCGAAAGAAATACCGATGAAATCAGGCAACAGGCAACAGAAAATGGAAAATATTCCGCCCAGATAAAACCACTCTTCTATGGGAATCAGTATTTTCTTTATGTATATAAAATATACAAAGATGTCCGGTTGGTTGGAGCTCCTCCGTCGGCAATTGGCAAATTTGGCGGCGATACCGATAACTGGATGTGGCCGCGACATACAGGCGATTTTTCCTTGTTTCGGATTTATGCTGATGCCAATAATGAGCCTGCCAATTATTCGCCGGGCAATGTACCATTCAAACCAAAAAAGTTTTTTCCAATTTCATTAAAAGGAATAAATAAGGGCGATTTTACAATGGTTTTTGGATACCCGGGAACCACAACTCAGTACATACCATCGCAGGAAGTTAGTATTATTTTGAACCAACGTGATCCGGACCGAATTAAAATTAGAGACAAAAAGCTGGACATAATCGTGGCTGATATGGAAGCTGATTCAAAAGTCCGTATTCAGTATGCGGCAAAGCACGCAGGTATTAGCAATGCCTGGAAAAAATGGCAGGGAGAAATGTTAGGATTAAAAAGACTGGATGCAGTAAATAAAAAACTCGAATTTGAAGAAGAGTTTAAAAACCTGGCGATACAAAACGGAAGCTGGGATTCAAAATACAAAACCGTTTTTGAGAATTTCGATGTAATTTATAAAGATTATGCCCAATATATAACGGCTTCCGACTATTATTCTGAAATTGTTTTGCGGGGAATTGAAATTTTTAGTTTGGCCGCCCAGTCAAGTGCTATTGTTAACAAAATTGAGAACAAACAAACTGATAATTTAAGCGACCCAATCGGAATGTTACTGAGTAGTCTTCCCGGATTTTTTAAAGATTTCAATCAACCCACCGACGAAAAACTGTTTACAGAATTGCTTCCACTTTTGGCAAATGATATTGATTCACGCTTTTTGCCCGACGATTTCAGAAAATTGATGGAAAAATCAGATTCAGAGGATTTATTGAAAAAGGTTTACCGGAAATCTGTTCTCACCAATCAGCAGAAATTTTACCGGATTCTTAACTCAGGGAACGATGAAATACTTAAACAGTTAAGAAAAGATCCATTGATTGAGATGTATAAAAGCCTGAATTTTCATCACGAGGTTTATGTTAAACCAGTTTTAGATTCACTATCGGCTCAAATTCAAAAAAACATGAATGTTTATATGGCCGGAATTATGGAAATGAAAAAAGGTCAGCCACTTTATGCCGATGCAAATTTAACATTGAGGGTAACTTACGGAATTGTTGAAGGTTATCAACCCATAGACGGCATTTTGTATAAACACTTTACTACACTTTCAGGAATTATGGAAAAAGATAATCCTGAAATTTACGATTACAATGTTCCGGCCCGGTTAAAGGAGTTATTCGAAAAAAAGGATTTTGGCAAATACGAAGTGAACGGCGATGTTCCTGTTTGTTTTACAGCTTCCAATCATACATCGGGTGGCAATTCAGGCAGCCCGGTGGTAAATGCCAGTGGCGAACTGATTGGCGTAAATTTCGATCGCAACTGGGAAGGCACAATGAGCGATATCATATACGACCCCGATATGTGCCGCAATATTTCGCTCGATATCCGTTATGTACTTTTTATCATCGATAAATTTGCAGGGGCAGGATATTTACTTGATGAGATGGAAATTGTGGAGTAAGAATAATTGACTTACCCTTCTGAGAGTACTTAAAAGTAAGCATTTTATATTTCTAACCTTTTTCAAAGTAAAATTTATTTGCTTTTTGTTTTAAGTTGACATAACTTTGATAAAGACAATAAAGTATTTAAATGGTAATCTTAAAAAATTAAAAAATGAAAAAATTTACTTTTATTATTGCTTTCATTTTCATTGCTGTTGCAGCAAGTACCCAAATCAAAATTGACAAGCAAATCAAATTTAAGCAGGCACAGGAAAAATTCCTGAAAATCTCACAAAGATCTGCTGATTTAGCCAACTATTCAAAAAAATTGGTTAATCAGGAATCACAATTAAAAAGTGATATTATAAAGGACAAACTCGACAGCACTGTATATCAGATTTTTGATGCTGAGATGCAGCTTTGGCAAAATGATTATAAAGATGAATTTGCTTATGACGTTTTATTTAGAAACACTTCATGGTTAGAAAAGGAGTGGGATCCTACCACGCAAACCTGGAATGATTGGTATAAAACTGATTTGGGATATGATGATCAAAAAAGGGTGAATTCAATGCTGACGTATAACAGGGATGCACTAACCTTGGCGCTAACCCTGCGTGGTAAATTTCTTATTTACTACAATTCTCAGGGAATGCAGGATTCTACATTAACATATTATTCAGAAAATGAAGGTGTTTCATGGATTTTGGAAATTAAACAAATTAATTATTACAACTCTTCAAATCAGTTGATAAAATCTGAAATGTGGTTTATAGATGAAGATTCAGGAGTTTTAACCCTAAGTATGAATTCGGTTTATACTTATACAGCATCAGAGAAGACAAAAACTACAATTACCAACTATATTATGGATGGTGATGAAATACCATGGTCAAAAATTGATTACACTTACGATGAATCAGACAGGTTGACATCTATGATTGATTATACATTTGACTACATGACCATCTCTTTTAAATATAGTTCCCGCGATACATTAATATACAATACTTCTGGTAAAGTTTCTGTTGAAATCAATTCAGATTGGAATGGTACATCTTGGGTTGACAAGTATAAATACGATACTCAATATAACGTATTGGGCGATGTATTTGATGAAATTTATTCAGTCTGGAACGGTACAACATGGATTCAGGAGGAAAAAGATGAATACATGTATAGTTCAACCAATTTTTCAGATGTAGTTTATCCTTATTTCATATATTTTGATGGGTTTTATGATACTGAAGAATTTACTTCAAAAAAAGCAATTTCAGTGATTAACACTTTTAAAATGAAGAGTGGAAGCTGGAAAGATACCGAAAAAACCACTTTCTATTATTCCGGGAGAACTTCAACAAATATCAATGAAATTGAGAATACTGTAGTTTCTGTTTATCCAAATCCAGCATCTGAATCGGTTAAATTTAGCTGGAAAGGAAACAATGACGCCCTTTCATTGGAAATTTACCAGATAACAGGAACAAAGGTTATTGATCAAATCGTTTATTCAAACAGGGCAGTTTCAATAGCACATCTCTAAAATGGCGTTTATCTTTATAAGCTGTTGAATGGTCAGCAAAATGTGAAAACGGGTAAACTCATCAAAAGGTAAAATTATCTGGAATTTTTTGGTCAATTAGATTGAAATTAAAGGTCGGGGCGAATCAGAATCCCCGGCTTTTTTATTTCCCAAAAACATAAATCACCGACAACTGCTGCTGATTGTTTAATTCTTCCCAATCAATAACATGGAAAGATAAATTGAACGTGCCCTTTACTTTTTCGTGATTGATAAAATACCAGATTACATCTGTGCGCAAATAGTTTTTAGCATGGTAAAAAAGGTCGCCA
>DATITY010000285.1:0-4491 GCA_035467235.1 Draconibacterium sp.
CATATTCGAGCAATCTTTTACGAATTCCAAAGTTGTTTTCTTCCACTTTTTTCTGCGCTCTTTCAATCGATTTCGAAATCATGGAGTGCTGAATAACTTCACCTTCTTTCAGACCCAGTTTATCCATAATTCCCGAAATACGACCGGATCCAAACAAACGCATTAAATCATCTTCGAGCGACACATAAAACTGCGACGAGCCCGGGTCTCCCTGACGTCCGGCACGTCCGCGCAACTGGCGGTCAACACGGCGAGAATCGTGACGCTCGGTTCCGATAATGGCCAAACCTCCGGCTTTTTTAACCGCATCCGTAAGTTTAATGTCGGTTCCACGACCAGCCATGTTGGTTGCAATGGTAACAGTTCCCGACTGTCCGGCTTCAGCAACAATTTCAGCTTCACGTGCATGCAGTTTGGCATTTAAAACATTGTGCTTAATGCCTTTAATTTTAAGCATGCGACTTAAAAGTTCGGAAATTTCAACAGAAGTTGTACCAACCAAAACGGGACGGCCAGCCTCATGAAGGGCAGTAATTTCGTCGATTACAGCATTGTATTTTTCGCGTTTGGTTTTGTACACCAAATCTTCCCTGTCTTTTCTGATTACCGGTTGATTGGTTGGAATAACAACCACTTCCAATTTGTAAATATCCCAGAATTCACCTGCTTCGGTTTCGGCAGTACCTGTCATACCTGCCAGTTTGTGGTACATTCTGAAATAATTCTGAAGTGTAATAGTTGCAAAAGTTTGCGTGGCTGCTTCAACTTTTACATTTTCCTTGGCTTCAATTGCCTGGTGCAGTCCGTCGGAATAGCGCCGGCCTTCCATAATACGGCCGGTTTGCTCGTCAACTATTTTTACTTTATTGTCAATTATTACATATTCCACGTCTTTTTCGAACATGGTGTATGCCTTAAACAACTGATTGATTGTATGAACGCGTTCTGATTTCACCGCATAATCCTGAAGTAATTTATCCTTCGCTTCAATTAACTTTTCGGGGTCAAGACCTGAATTTTCAAGATCAGCCATTTTGCTTCCCATATCGGGTAGCACAAAAAACTCTTTATCGTCCAGATTTTTTGAAATGTATTCAATCCCGAAATCGGTAAGTTCAACAGAGTTTTGTTTTTCTTCAATAATAAAATAAAGCGGGTCAGTAACAATATGCATGTTCTTGTTGTTTTCCTGCATATAAAAATTCTCCGTTTTCTGCAGAGTATCTTTCATGCCCACTTCACTCAGGAATTTTATTATCGATTTATTTTTTGGTAAACCTTTGTATGCGCGAAGCAGGAGCAATCCACCCTCCTTTTTTTCATCGGAAGTGGCATTCTCTTTTGTGAGTAGTTTTTTTGCATCAATAAAGATCTGGTTCACCAATTCGCGCTGGGCCCTGTACAGTTTTTCAACATAACCTTTCAGTTCCTCGAATTGCTGATCCTCTCCTTTTGGCACCGGTCCCGAAATAATTAAAGGTGTACGGGCATCGTCAACCAGCACCGAGTCAACCTCATCCACAATTGCGTAATGATGCCGGCGCTGAACCAAATCTTCAGGATTTATTGACATATTGTCACGCAAATAGTCGAAACCAAATTCGTTGTTTGTACCAAACGTGATATCGGCGTTGTAAGCTTTTCTGCGGGCTTCGGAGTTGGGCTGATGTTTGTCGATACAATCAACGGTTAATCCGTGAAATTCATAAATAGGCCCCATCCACTCGGCATCACGTTTCGAAAGGTAATCGTTAACCGTAACAATATGAACGCCGCGGCGGGTCATTGCATTTAAAAACACAGGCAACGTTGCCACCAATGTTTTTCCTTCGCCGGTTGCCATTTCTGCAATGTTTCCGCGGTGCAAAACAATACCGCCAATCAGCTGGACATCGTAATGAACCATGTTCCAAACAATCTCGTTTCCACCGGCAAGCCATTTGTTTTTCCAGATTGCCTTGTCGCCGTTTATAATAATGCTGTTGCGCACGGCGGCTAAATCGCGGTCGTAATCTCGGGCTGTAACTTCCACATTTTCGTTTTCGACAAAACGACGGGCGGTTTCTTTCACCAGCGCAAATGCAACCGGAAGCACTTCGTTTAATACTTCCTCCAGTTTTACATCGATTTCCTGTTCAAGCTTGTCAATCTTTTCATATATTTTTTCACTTGCCTGAATATCAGCATCCTCAACTTCAATTTTGAGTTTTGCTATTTCATCTTCTTCAGGCTTAATCCGTTCGTCGATAATACTTTTAATTTTATCGGACTCTTCCCTTAAACCATCATTCGATAATTGTATAATTCTATCGTATTCTTCCTTAATTTTTGCAATTACAGGAGTAACTTCCTTTATATCTCTTTCCGACTTATTGCCAAAAATTTTCCCTAATAAACTATTTATAAAAGCCATTTTAAAACTGTTTTCAATTAAAATAAAACCAGCGCAAAGGTAATGATTTGTACAGGCTAAAAAAACTGTCAATTCATTTTTACACTTGCAGGTAATTTTTAGATGCAATTAACAAAAAACCCAACAAGAATAAGACTTCGCCATTTTTGCTCGTATGTTTTCAAGTTACTAACAATTGTGCCAAATAAAAAAAATGGTAATTGCCGCCATTATTTCAGGGTTACATGACACGCCAGTCAAACGTATTTAATACGGAAACTGAATTGGATTTTACCGAAAAGATGTATCCGATAGATCCTGATGATTCGCTTGACTTTAAAATCAAACCACCAAATTTTAAAAACCAGCAAAACGATTTAACACAACGGGTTCAGCGAATGCTTACGTTTTTATCAACTAATTTTGGCCTTTTTTCAATTAGTCATGTACCAGTTATACATCCTTTCAATACCTTCCTGAATTTCGATTGTATGATGCCACCCGAGTGAGTGTAGTTTGGAAACATCGGTGAGTTTTCGTAAAGTTCCATCTGGTTTAGTGTAATTAAAAACAAGGTCACCTTTAAAGCCAACTTTATATTTTATTAAATATGCAAGATCTTTTATACTGATTTCCTTTCCTGTCCCAATATTAACATGTGTATTCCTAATCTCCTTCGTACTTTTCTTGCTTAATTCAGACAAATCACCAAAATTAACATGCTCCATTATATATACACAGGCATCTGCAAGTTCTTCACTCCAGAGAAATTCGCGTAAAGGATTGCCACTGCCCCAGATTTCAACAGAAACTTTTACTCCCGGTGACATAACCTCTGATTTTTTCAGGGAGCTATCTTCATGAAACATTATGCCATATTTCGACAAGATATGGATTATTTGATCTTGCGTGGCAGAGCCATTAACACTTTCAACCGGCCTTTTATTTAAATCACTCCTGATCCCGTCCCAATTGTTTTCTTCTACACATTTCCCCAAAAATATTTTACGAATTAAAGCAGGAAGAACATGTGACTTCTCTAAATCAAAATTATCGTTTGGTCCATAGAGGTTAGTTGGCATTACCGATATAAAATTGGTGCCGTACTGTATATTATAACTTTCGCACATTTTTATACCGGCAATTTTTGCGATTGCATAAGGTTCATTTGTATATTCAAGCGGGCCGGTTAATAAACTATCCTCAGGCATCGGTTGCGGCGCTTCTCCGGGATAAATGCATGTACTTCCCAAAAACAGCAGCTTTTTAACGTCATATTTATATGAATGATGAATAACGTTATTCTGAATCATCAGATTTTCATAAATAAACTGTCCGCGATAGGTGTTATTTGCAACAATGCCTCCTACTTTTGCAGCAGCAAGAAAAACAAATTCAGGCTTTACTGTAGAAAAAAAGTTATCGACCGCCGCAGGATCCATCAGGTCAAGTTCTGTAATTGACTTTCCAACAAGATTATTGAATCCTTTTTTTTGTAAATTATTCCATATTGCCGATCCTACAAGGCCTTTATGACCCGCAACATAGATTTTTGCGCTTTTATTCATGTTTATTTACTCGAAATAATTTAAAGTACGATAACCCCCATCACGCAAATACGCGTCCTTTTTCATCAATTCGATATCAGATTTTATCATTTCAGTTATCAATCCCTTTAAATCATATTTTGGTATCCAACCCAGTTTTTCTCTTGCTTTTGTTGCATCTCCAATTAGCAGTTCAACTTCGGTAGGCCTGAAATACTGGGCATCCACAGAAATTATTGGGTCCCCAATCGATTTTGAGAAAATATTTTTTTGAATACGTGTTATTAATTGTTCTAAATATTGTTCCCCTACTCGTGCATTAAAAATCTTTTCGTTAATGGCAGTGATATATCCCTTTTCATCGGCATCTTCACCAGTAAAAGTAATCTCCAATCCTAGTTCTTCACCTGTCATTTTTATAAAATCCCTTATCGATGTAGTAATTCCGGTTGCTATAACATAATCGTCAGGAGTATCCTGCTGAAGTATGAGATGCATTGCCCTGATGTAATCTTTGGCATGTCCCCAGTCGCGGCGTGAAGATAAATTTCC
>DATITY010000286.1:0-4777 GCA_035467235.1 Draconibacterium sp.
AAAACAACCGGGAAACCTGTTTGGTGGTTTTACTGTAACAAATATTGAAGGCAAAGATAAATTCGGGGTCGAAATAGCTTTGGAGAAAAGGGTAGGCGAGAACATGCAGGTTGTGGCCAAAACCAACTTTCAAAGCGACCAGGATAAAGATCAGTTTACTGAAATCGTGCTTCCTGTTAATTATCTTTCAAGTGAAACACCAACCCATTTTTATATTTCTTTTTCACCAAGTTTTGATGGAGGAACTTTTAAAGGGGCTGTTGGGAGCGCGTTAATTATTGATGATTTAGAAATAATATATGACTAAATATATTATCACTTTAATCTTTTTGTTAATCATAATCTCTTTAAAAGCGCAGGATGCAAAATGGAAATTGGCACCATCCCTGGGAATTGATTTTGGAGGTGCAATTCCAATACCGCTGTCGGAAATGCCTGATGATGCGGATGCAAGTCTTAAAATACGGCCATCTTTAGGGTTTGGTGTACAGCGAAATGTAAACGATAGGTGGAGTTTTGGAGTTGAGGCAAACTATCACATAGTAGCCTTTGATGCATACGTAAATGTGGTAAGTCAGGCTTTTTGGTCTGATGATCGCTCTTATGCAACTTATTTCACAGGCGAAGCTTATTCTTCAACCGAGCTGCAGTTTGTTGAAATTCCACTTACCGCTTATTATCATTTTAATAAACGCTGGTCGATGGTTTTTGGAGGATATTATTCGATTATTACTAAGGCAAAACTGGAAACAGAGGGTAAAAACGGTTGGATTTCAACAGACAAAAATGATACCGATACTGCACCTTTGCCAGGTACACAGAACGTATCGTTTAATTTTAACGATGAGTTGGATAATTACGATATCGGGACGCTTTTGGGATATGAATATAAACTGGGGGAAAGGTTTAATTTATGGGGCAGGTTTAACGTTGGTTTTAAAAGTATTTTTAAGCCCGATTTTAATAATATCGACTACGAAATGTACCAGTTTCGTATTGCAACCGGTGTTTCCTTTATTTTGTAATTTAATTGCAACCTTCCATTTCAGGATTTGGTAATTGTGAATCAGCCATTTGGCATTGATTTTACGGATTTTGACACAAAAAAAGAGGTCGAAATTTACTTTCAAACCAGCCAACCAGACAGTCTGTTTCAATCGAATAGAAAGATGCCTTTTCCCACCTTTGAAATATGAGGGACGTTAACAACACAAATTTTTATGGTACGGGTTTTGTAATTACTACTGCGAAGAGATAGTTCTTCTAAAAATTTGAAGTCATGAAAAAGTTAGTAATCACATCAACCCTCGCGCTTTTGGCAACAGCCTGGAGCATGGTGGGAGCAAAGGAATATCCGGCAGAATATTTGGGTTTACCGGGTGATAACCTCAATCTTTATGCAACAATGAAACTTTTCCAGGAATCAGAAACCCTTGAAAGTTTTGAAAAATCGCTGAATGATGAAAATTCGAGGATAAATAACCTTGATTTGAACGGCGACAACCAGGTTGATTATATAATGGTGATTGACTATGTTGATGGCGATGATCACTCCATAGTACTGCGGGCTGCACTGAACAAAGATGAAACTCAGGATGTTGCTGTGTTTACCGTTCAGCGATTAAGGGATGGAGCAGTTCAGGTTCAGCTTGTTGGTGACGAAGCCTTATACGGAAGAAATTATATTATTGAACCTATTTATGCTGATAGCGGTGAAACTCCAAATCCGGGCTATATAGAAAACTCAGGCAACAACAGCAATGTTGCAGTAGTCAGAACAACAACGTACGAAGTTGCTGCCTGGCCGGTAGTCAGATTCATTTATCTTCCTACATACGTTTCGTGGCATTCTTCGTGGTACTGGGGTTATTACCCAACCTACTGGAATCCATGGCGTCCGTTTTACTGGCATACCTATTACGGATATCACTACAACTATTACAACGAATATTACGGGCATTACCGCAGTTGGAACCACTGTCGTTACGATGGGTATAACAATTTTTACTATAACAATGTCAGGTCTTATTCTTCGGGAGTTAATTACAGAATTAAATCAGGGCATTATAATAATACTTACTCACGCCCCGACCTTAGAAAAGATGGTGAAGCACTTTACTCCAGAACGAATTCAGGACACAATGCAAGAACATGGGATAATATTTCGGTTGATGGTCACAGAACAAACAGTTCCAAATCAGCTCATAGCAGGTCAATAGTAAGTAACCGCTCTGGTGTGGAAAGATCTTCGGCGACTAATGTAACCAGAAGAACAGCTTCAGGTTCTGCAGTAACCCAGGGTACTGAAAACTCCCGCAAGTCAGCGGCAGTTAGAACCAGCAGGAATGTCGAAAACAATTCTGCCGGAAAGGCAACTGATATTTCACGAAGAGTTGAAAAAAATACTTCCGCCAGGTTTGCCGGTAGTTCCAACGCAACAAGGGAAACCAACACTTCGCGTAAATCTGCTGAGGTTACAAATAACAGGGAGGTAAAAAGTACTTCGGTCCGGCAGAATAATGGCAATGATTCAAGATTGTCAGCGAATATTTCCAGCAGAAATGTTACAAGGACTCAGGAAGCTCCCCGATCGGTTAGTTCGAGAAGTTATTCGGGCCAAAGCCAAACCAAATCGGCGGTAAGTTCCAGAAGTTCTTCCGGTCAGTCAAGATCGGCTGTAAGTTCAGGTAATTCGGGCAATCAGTCAAGAACAGACGTAAGTTCAAGGAGTTCAGGTAGCAGCAGCCGCTCAACCGGTTCAGAAAGCAATTCCGAAAGTTCTTCATCCAGGAGCTCTGGACGCAGGTAAAAGAATTTTGTTATCAGATTTTTTGTTTTAAAATCGAAAGGTTTTAAGTTTTCCAGCCTTCGTTGTTTAATTACAGCGAAGGCTGTTTTTTAGAAAATATTTATCGAATTGCTTGAATACAAATTAATTCTTTCAGTTAAACGGTATCGCCGAAAGAAATAATGAAGATTTCAGCTAATGGAAATGTTTTTCAAGAAACTGAAGGTTGTTCTTCCACATTATTTTATCCGTAATATTTCTAATGTCAGATTCGGTTTTGCCTGTCAGGGGAGGAACCGTCCCTTTAATTTTCATTAATGCTTTGAACAAAGTATCCTGAAGCAGAGGAAATTTTTCTGCACTGTTAAAAGCTTTAATGGGCGTTATCATCCCGTTAAAGTCGGAACCAATGCAGATATTGTCCCAAATCATTTCAGGTTGACCAGTTTGTGATAAAATATGCCCTGCTATGTGCAGAATTTGGTTAAGTAAAGGTTTGATCCAGATTTCACGTTTCTCTTCGGCAGATTTACCCCTGACAAGTTTTATGATATCATCCAATCGTTTTTTCCCCATCATAATCCGTTGGTCGAGGTTAAGGCCGATGATTCCCCCCGAATTGTGGATAATCATGATTTCTTCATCAGTTAGAAATACATCCCAGGGATTAAAATCGGTGCTGTTTTTATACAGCTTATCGGCAACATCATGAATAGTATCCGGAGTGCCCTTCATTTCCGCTTCTTCCATGGTTGCTATTCCATTCACACCGGTATGGCTGATGATAACCGGGATATTATCACTCCGTTGCGACAGATAATTGTAATACCACCGCCTGACTTTAATGCTCATGTGGGCAGTGTCTATAAAAATCCTTCTGCAACCATTTTCCGTGTTCAGCAATTCATCAACAGCAAACTTCCCGGGCTCAGTTATCTCACCATTGATTCCGGGAGTTTGATCCATCACTTTACGTATGACTTTCCACAGGCTGACCGCATGTCCGCCAAGTTGATTCCAAAAATGATGGTCCAGGGAAACAAAGAACGGACACCAGACTCCCTCTTTCCCGGGAGGCCCCAACTTCTTGAGTCTGGAAATGTTCTCAGTCAGTATCATTTTCAATTCGTTCTCATTCAGATGCAGGGTATTCCGCTGACCCACACCAAGGGAATGTGCGCCCTCGATGGTAAGGATAACCGCAATTGTATCTTCAGCGTTTACCCCAGGATTTAAATTGGCATCAAGGTTAAGAAGGCTTTTCAGGTCGTTAAAATTACTTACGATCCTGTAACTGAATTTTTTCTTTTTTAATCCTTTGACACGTACCTTATGTTTGACAGGCATTGCCGAATGTTGCAGAAATTCAAGTTCCTTTAACAGATCATAGAAATAACTGTGGTTAAATTTCTGAATTTCATCTGCGCGTTGTTTTGGCATGGCAACAATCACCTTCGCAAGAAAATCTGTAATGTTACCAACCCCGATATTCAATGGTTTCACGGTTACAAATCCCTGTTCAATTGGGTAAAGCGAAGTCATCACAACACGCACATTTCCCCGGCACAACTGGGAGAAATCACCCTGGGCAGGAAAAACCGGGTGAAACTGCTCATGCCATGTATCCGGACAAAGCCGGTTAAAGGAAAACAATGTGGTATGACAATGTAAATCTGAAAAATAGTTTGCCATTATTTTAAAGATTTATGAAACGGATTAATTATAAATGTTTTATAAAAAACAGCCATCATAATCCATTCTGGGATCATTGTGTGATAAGTCGATGACCCTGTGATATCCCTGATTGCCGTTTTTATGTGTCGCTGTGCCCGCGTTATAACAGCGTCTTATTCCCCACATGCCATGAAATATTTTTCCCGCAGTTGAGGAATTGTGATAATGGCCGAATAAAATTGCATCTATCCTGTTTTCAAGGATTTTTTCCAAATCATTTCTATCCTTTAGCTGCATTCCAAATTTAAAATCAAA
>DATITY010000287.1:0-12959 GCA_035467235.1 Draconibacterium sp.
CCGCTTTTGTGCCAACACATTTTTGGGTAACAAAAGTTATGATATCACCTTCAACCAAATCAATCCTGTTGTTTTCAATTTCACCAACACGGAGTTTTGGTCCCTGCAAATCGGCAAGAATTGCAACATGGGTATTCAGTTCCTTGTTCAACTCTTTAATCAGGTGAATCGATTTTAAATGTTCCTCCTGGTTTGAATGCGAAAAATTAAGTCTGAAAACATCAACTCCTTCCCGAATTAAATTGGTTAGAACTTCTTTGGAAGAGGTAGCCGGGCCCAATGTGGCAACAATTTTGGTTTGTGAAACTGTCTTCTTCAAATTCATTTAAATTAATTAAATGCAAAATACGGATAAAAATATAATGAAATTTTATTTTGGGTTGTAAGTTCCGCCTGAAACGTCGGCTACCCTTACACTGTCAACAATATAATAACTTTCTCCCTGCCAGGGCAATGCTCCATTTTTTTCCCTGTAGTGCACCACTACCTGCTTTCCCTGAATCTGCTCCATTTGTTTGGCCACCGCTTCGTCGGTAACAGAAAAAAGGAATTTTTCGGAAGCAATGGCAACGTTGGTATTCGATTGCACGCTACTCAAAATCATTTCACCTTCGTAGGTTTTAAAAATCACCCCCTTTTCAGAAAATTTCTGCAACAATCCAGAACGGTAACCTTTGCTGTACACAAAACCGTATTTAAAATAACCAAATGCACCAATTACGACAATTAAGATAACCAAACTCCAGTAACCAATTTTTTTAACCGACCTTTTGAATTCCATATCATTATTTATTTTTTGTTTTTACTACTTTGAACTTTTCTATTTAATCTGATCGTCAAACAAAAATAAGTAAAACAAAGTATTAAGAAACATAATCTGAGATTAAAAAACAGCAAAACTATTTGCCTTTTTTGGTTTCAACAATCACAACACCGTTTGCACCTCTCGAACCATATATCGATGAAGAGCCATCTTTTAAAACATCAACCGACTGAACATCGAGTGGTGAAATGGTGGCAAAATCTTCAGGACTTACAAATGCCCCGTCAACAACCAAAAGAGCTGCATTTGCCTCAGACCCGTAGTATGTTTTATTGCCCCGTATAATTACTTTGTTTCCTTCCACTGCAACTCCGGGAAATTGTCCCTGAATTAAATCGAACATATTGGTGTAAACAGAAAAATCAATATCGCTGTTTTTTAATGAAGCAACCGAGTTTAACAAACTTTTGGCGTCAACACAGCCATAACCAACGTTCACATAACGTCCGGCAAGCTTCATATTTTCATCACCTTTTTTCAGTTTTAGATTTACAAAAATCATTCGTATTCCTTATTCAACTTTCACTTTCTGCGGGAAAAATCCATCGGCTTTAATTTCAAGTTTGTCCTCAGGATTGCAAAAAACCTGAAACCTGCCGAGCGAATCGGTTTTAAATGATTGCTTTGTACTTTTTACCAAAACATCGACACCAATTAAAGGAATGCTGTCGAAAGTTGTTACTTTGCCTACCAGTGTTTTTTCCTGCCCAAAAGTGAAGAATGCAACAAATAATAAAACCAGAAAAAGGGTGGTTTTTTGAATGTTAAACTTCTTCATCACTGCAATTTTTAATCAAATTAAGGAATTTAAAACAAAACTTTGATTTGACCAATTTACAGAAATATAGTGTAACTCAGATGTCTTATTTTAAAACTGTTCCTTACCAAAAGTGCTGTCAGCTTTTTTGCGGGATTTTCCATTCATGTTGAACGAGTACGTTGCACTCAATTCGGCAATGGGACCATAACGGTCGTATTCCACATCCTGATAAAATATCTGTGCCCCCGACGAATCGTAAGCCCTGGTATAAAGCGCCTCACTATTGGTACTGAATAAATCGAGTACTTTTGCAGTAAAATCCCATCCTTTCAGTTTTTCAGGTGAATAATTGAGCGCTGCATTCGAAAGAAACATCATTTCGTTTGCTCCCTGCGTTGTAACTGTTCCCGAACGCCAGTCAAAATCGAGCGTAAATTTCAAATTTTTTGCTAAAAGTAAATTCATATTTCCTTTTAAACTAAAGTTGGTGCTGCTGTTATCTTCCTGGTAACCAAAAACATCACCTTGTACGTTGAAGTTGTACAGCGAACCGCCAATAAAGAATTTGGCAAATTTACCTGCAATCAGATTGGCATTCAATTCTCCGCCAAGCGCCTGCACATTTCCGGAATTGGTATAACTTCTAATCAGCACATTATCCTCCTGATAAACCGTATTTACACGAAAAACGGCATTGTCGGTTCCCCTGTAAAATCCAGTGAGGGTAAAACTCTGGTCACCCAGTTTTTTATCCCATGAAAGTTCGAAATTGGTGAGGTATTCAGGTTTCAGTTGAGGGTCACCCACTTCATAAACCTCGTAATGCCGCCGGTATAAAAATGGCGCCATGTTTTTTGTTGGTGGCCGGTTTATTCGGCGGCTGGCGGCAAAAACTAATTTATCATTGTCGTTAAATGCATATTCCAGATGAAGTGTTGGAAACCAGTCGGGTTGATTAACCGGAAAATCGGATTGTGGCGGGCTGCCAAATAAATTCAGGTAATCCGGATTTGCCAACTTCAGTAACTGGTCGGTATATTCCAAACGCAAACCCGCAACATAACTCAGCTTTTTAAGTTTGCCCGAATAATCGATATAGCCCGCGTAAATGGCCCGCGAGAGGTCGATGGCATTGTTGAAATCGCTGTAAGTTCCCCACAATCCCGTTGCCACATTTAAAGTGTCGTAAACAAACGGGCCCGACTGGGTTAACCACTGCGGTTGAAATCCAAAGGCAATGCTGCCTTCATTTTCAAGTTCCTTTTCGTATTCTATAGAAAAACGGTAACCATTTAAAGGAGTATCATCAGTTTGCTTGAAATGCTCCTGCAATTCCCCGTAACTGTCAGTTGTTTTATCGAACGCATAATCACGGTTATCCAATTCGCGCTTTAAACTTGAATGTTCGTAAAGCAGCGAAAGTTTTAACTCCGATTTGTTTTCGTACTTCTGTGTGTAATCGATATTTGCGGTGTTGAATATCCCGTTTCGTTCATCGGTATTCGGATTGTAAATCCAATGGTTTTCTGTATCGATTCCGGGAATCGGATTTTTATTGATATCACCATAAAAATTATTGTAAACATAAAATGCCGAACGGCCTTCGGTGCGGTTTCCATAAAAATAGGATGCTGAAAGTGTTTTATTCTCCGACAAATTATAATCGAAACCAATGTTTGCCGACTGATTATTAAACCACTCCGGGCGTTCGCCACTGGCAACCATGTGATAATAGGAACCGTTTTCCTGCAATAAACGCGCGTCACCGGTGCGCGCACCATTAATATTCCGGTTGCTGAAATTTCCCCCACCGTAAATTGTCAAATCTTTTTTACGATAAACTAAGTTTAACCCGCCACCCGAACGGTTATCGTTCATTTCGTAACCGCTGTATTTATCGGTTTTATTTCCCCACGGGGCGCCGCCAATCAGTCCGTTTGCTGAAACCGACAAACCATCCAATCCACTTTTTTTGGTGGTAATGTTTATAATACCCCCTTTCCCCTGAGCATCAAAACGGGCGGTTGGAACTGTTATTATTTCTATATTTTCGATGGAGTTTGCCGAAATCTGTCCAAGTAATACAGAGGCCTCCATTTGAGTTGGTTTCCCATTCAGATATACCATAAATTCGGTAGTTCCGCGCAACGAAACTGTTCCGTCGGGATCAACTGAAATAGCGGGTAATTTGTTTAAAACATCTATTGCTGTTCCTCCTGCAGCAGTTTCAAAATCGCTGGCCCGGTAAGTCTGACGGTCGATATTTCGTTTGGTTGTATTGGAAAATCCCTGCACTTCAACACTTTCCAATTGCACCACTGACGGGGAAAGTTTAATTGTACCCAAAGTAACTGTACTGTTTGTTGCTGATATTGAAGTCACATTCAGTGTGTCGGTAGTGTAACCAATAAACGAAACAACCACTTTATAATTTCCGTTCGGCACATTTTTAATTGTGAAAAATCCCTCATTATCAGTTACTGCACCTTGTATTGATTTATTGCCGTCATCATTTACAAGAGCTACTGAAGCAAATGGTATTTTATCGTTTGTGCCGGAGTCAACAATAATTCCTGAAACTGAACCTTTTTGTGCTTTGGCAGCAAACAATGTCAAACTGAGCAATAAAACAAAAATCAATCTTAAATAATTCATGAAAATTTTCCTTAATGACAGATTAAACACAAAATATCGTGAAGTGTTTATCCATGCTTAAGCAGCAATCAGGTTCAACTAACTTAAAAATTCAGCTACATTCATTTCAATAGATGATAAATGAACACTCAGAACAAAAAATTCCTCTATTTTTAGGACGGTTAAAAAATAATAATAATGAAACGAGCATTACAAAATTTTGTCACACAGATGAATTATTATAAGCGAGTTACATCGAATGCCTTTAAAAATTAACAATCATAATGAGATGAAACAAATTATTTTCCTGTTTATACTTTTCCTATCAGTAGTAATTTCAGCAAATTCTCAAAATATTGATTTTGAAAAACTGGATGCTTATTTTGAAAAAGCCGCCAAAGACTGGGGAATCCCAGGAATGAGTGTCGGTATTGTGAAAGACGGGGAAATTGTTTTCAGCAAAGGTTACGGGGTTCTGGAAGTTGGCAAACCCGAAAAACCTGATGGAAATACTTTGTACGCGATTGCATCCAATTCAAAGGCATTCACCTCAGCAATAATTGCCATGCTGGTGCAGGAAGGAAAGCTAAACTGGGACGACAAAGTGCAAAAATACCTTCCGTACTTCGAATTGTACGATCCGTTTGTGAGCAGGGAAACAACCATAAAAGATTTACTTTGCCACCGGGTTGGACTTGGAACTTTCAGCGGCGATGTTATCTGGTATAAATCGGATTTGACTTCCGAAGAAATTATCAGACGGTTGAAATACCTTCCAAACAAATTTGATTTTCGCGATGGTTATGGCTATTCAAACGTGATGTATATTACTGCCGGGGAGGTGATTAAAACTGTTACCGGCAAAACCTGGGGACAAAATGTGCAGGAAAGAATTTTAAATCCGGTAAAAATGGACCGTACCATTTATTCACTTTCAAAACTCGGTGAGAAAGGAAATTTTGCAACTCCACATGCTTTTATGGAGGAGAAAAATATCCCGATTCCTTTTGTCGATTGGGAAGAAATTGGTGCATTGGGCGGAATAATTTCATCGGTGAACGACATGGGAAAATGGATGATTTTTAATATGAACCACGGAATTATTGGAAAAGATACCCTGCTAACTCCGGCGTCACGGAATATCATTTGGAAGATGCATAATACATACAATGTTGATCTTACCAAACCGAATGATTCAAAAACCCATTTTGGTGGTTATGGACTTGGCTGGGGGTTGGCCGATTTCCACGGAAGGTTGCGCGTGAATCATACTGGCGGTTACGACGGAATGATTTCGGCAGTGACCATGATTCCGGACGAAAAACTGGGTGTTGTGGTTTTAAGCAACGGAATGAATCCGCCAACCTCGGCAATTACCAATTATGTTTTAAATGCATTTCTGGGTTTGGAAGAAAAAGACTGGTCATCTGAAATGCTTGAAAAGAACAAAAAACGACAGGCTGAAGACAAACGGATTTCAGAACGAATCGGATTGCGGGTAAAAGGAACTAAACCATCACTACCGATAGAAAAATATGCAGGAATTTACAATGCCCCGATTTACGGAAAGATTGAAGTGAAAATGGAAAACGGGAATCTCAGGTTGTACTTTGAGCACACACCCGAATTGTCGGCAAATCTGGAACACTGGCATTACGATGTCTGGAAAATCAACTGGGATAAAACTCAAGCCTTGTTTCCGTTTGGCACAGTAAAATTTAATATGACCAACAACCTGGAAATTACAGGTATGGATTTCGATGTGCCCAATGACGATATATTCTTTGAAGAACTAAAACCAGTTCGGGAGAAGTGAGTTTCGGGTTTGGTAAACTCGAAATTAAAATCCTGATACATGATACTAATAATCTTGATAATCACATCTAAAAATCTCAAAAAATGAATACACTTATCATCACCCCAAAAACAAAAGTTCTGGAACTGATAGAAACATATCCCGAACTTGAAGATGTTTTAATTGAATATGCACCCGCTTTTAAAAACCTCAAAAACCCGGTTTTACGTAGGACTGTTGCAAAAATCGCTACACTTCAGCAAGCCGCTGCAATTGGCGGAGTAAAAACTGAAGAACTCATCAACCGGCTCAGAAAAGAAGTGGGGCAGGATTTGATTACAGGCGAGTCAGGTTCTCAGTACAATTACCAAAAACCGGATTGGTTTGCAGCAGAAAAAATTATAAAACAATTTAATGCATCAGAAATGCTTGCAGCTGGAGAACACCCGGTAAATCAGGTTATTGCAGATTTAAACCATTTGGAAGAAGGGAAAATATATGAATTGAAAGCGCCTTTCTTAACCGCCCCGCTTATTGATAAAGCTACAAGTTTAGGGTTGAAACATTGGATTGATAAAAAAAGCGATGAAGAATACTTTATTTATTTCTGCAGGAGTTTTTATTAACAAATAATCGGATGGAATATGCCGGACAAAAAACCATTGTTGGCAACTTATTCAACAATTAATTTTCTATATCATTGGTTTGTATCATATTGCACAAATATTCTGTAATTTATTGTAAAGCCATAGAAAAGTGAGGAGATAATGATTACAGGAAAAATAAATGGTATGAAAAGGTTTGTTTTAATCATGTTGATAGCAATAACCGGAATTCAGCTTTCGGCACAAACTTCCGGGAAACTGACTGTTTCAGTAACTACTTCTTCGGCGGGTGGAAATTATGCCCCACGAAATATTATTGCAATTTGGATTGAAGACAATTCAGGCAATTTTGTAAAAACCTTGCTGGCATACGCGGATAAGCGCATTCAGCATTTAAATACGTGGGAATCGGTATCCAGCGCAAAGGGAATTATGTACAACCGTACTGATGCAATTACGGGCGCCACTCAAAGCAGCCATTCTACCAGAACCTGTACCTGGGACGGAACTGATTATAATAAAAATCAGGTAACGGATGGGAGATATTATGTTTGTATGGAATTGACCGACAAAAATGGCACGGGAAATTTTTCAAAATTTGCAATTGAGAAGAGAGCAAGTAATACGGTAACTCCTCAAAATGTTCCAAGTTTTTCATCCATAAATATTCTGTGGGAGGCATCGGGCACTGTGGATGTCCGCGAAATATTAATCGACGAGGATATTCAGATTTTCCCAAATCCTACGAAAGATATTTTTTTTATACGAGGTGACGATATCAAAGAGATAGATGTTCTAACCATTTCGGGTGCACTGGTTTTCAGGAATAACAGCACAACCCGCATTGACATGAGCAATTATAAAAATGGAATCTACCTGGTCAGAATCAGGGAAGGAAATCGCACCATTGTAAAAAAACTGGTTAAGGAGTAACCCGTTCAATTTTCTTAACTACTTGCTGAATCCCCGTTTCAATTTTCAGAAAAAAATGCAATCACTTTTTTTCGTTATGATAATTTAATATCAAAATGATAAAGCACAGATTTTAATATGATAGTACAAAATGCTGTAAAAAAGATGTTTGCAAATTGCATTTTAAAATGGCATATTCTTTCTAATCAGGTTTGTTTATATTTTTTGAACACTGTAAAGTTTAATTCGGCTAAGCGCAATTTGGAATAATTATAAAGTACTTAAACCCAGTTTATAAGCGTTTCAATCAAAAGTTTAATGCTTAACTTTGTAATCAACCATTAAGTCAGTTAAAAAAAAGTATATGTCGAAACTGGTTCATCGTTTTTACATTTTTTCTTTGGTTGCAATAACTTTTGCGGTATTTATCGCACTCACCATTTACGGCGCCGGATATTATTCAACTCCGGTTAACGAACGTCATTTTCACATACAAAACGAATTGTTAAAACCCACCGGATTCATTGGCCACGGAATAGGAATTGCAGGTTCTGCCCTTATGATAATTGGCGTTTTTGGTTACATGGCCAGAAAACGATTTCGCAGTTTATCACGAATCGGAGTATTAAAATACTGGCTCGAATTTCATATTTTTCTTTGTACGCTGGGGCCAATCCTGGTATTATACCACACCACATTTAAGTTTGGAGGAATTGTGGCTGTCAGTTTTTGGAGCATGGTGGCAGTTGTTGTCAGTGGAATAATCGGACGTTTTATTTACCTGCAAATTCCGCGTACCATTCAGGGGCGCGAACTCAGTTTAAATGATTTGTCGGGTCTTGAAAATGATCTGTTCACAGAAATGCAGGAACATTATAAAGTGAATTACGAAATAATCGTTCATTTAAATGTTGCTTTAAGTACATCGGTTTCCAATGAAAATGAAAATTTTATTCTTCGCATTTTCAACAGGTTTCGATTTGAAAGAAAACTGATGAAACAAGTTAAAAGAGAACTAAAAACACAGCAACTTGCAGGCAACGATTACCGTAAAGTAGTGCGGTTATTCAAATCAAAAATTATACTTAACCGCAGAATTGCATGGCTTTCAACAATGCAGAACTTTTTACGATACTGGCATGTGGCTCATCTTCCGTTTGCGTTGATAATGCTGGTAATTATGATTGTACATATTATTGTGGCTGTACTGTTTGGGTATAAATGGATATTTTGAAAATGGAAGTTTTACTTGAGAAATTAATCATTTATGGAATTGTAGCCCTGTTTTTAACCGGAGTTGTAATTGTGTATATCCGGAAATTACGTCGCGAATCCAGAATTGTTGAGGATAAAATCAAAATCGCCAAAGAAGAAGGACTATTTGAACCCGTTTCGCTGCATCCGGTTGTCGATGTAAATTCCTGTATTCAAAGTGGCGCCTGTATCCGCGCCTGCCCGGAACACGACATTCTGGGTATCAGAAACGGGAAGGCTTTTGTAATAAATGCAAGTCAGTGTATAGGTCACGGAGCCTGTTTTCATGCCTGTCCCACACAAGCCATTTCACTTCATATCGGAACTGAAAAACGGGGAGTTGACCTTCCGCATGTGAATCAGTATTTCGAAACCAATGTAAAAGGTATTTACATTGCCGGCGAAATCGGTGGAATGGGCCTTATCAGAAATGCAGTGGAACAGGGAAAACAGGCGGTTGATAATTTAGTAAAAGGAATTGCAACGAAGGGTAAATTTGAATACGATTTGGTAGTAGTTGGCGCAGGTCCGGCAGGTATTTCGGCAACTTTGCAGGCCAAAAAGCACGGGCTGAAAACTTTAACGCTTGAACAGGATTCGTTGGGTGGAACAGTTTATACATTTCCAAGGAAAAAAATTGTAATGACAGCCCCGATGGATTTACCGTTATATGGTAAAATAAAATTGTATGAAACCAGCAAACAGGAACTCCTGAACCTTTGGAACCACGTTTTGGGTAAAAACAGCATTGAAATTCATGAGAATAAGAAGGTTGAATCAATAACGATTGAGAATGGAGGATTCACGGTTAATGCAAAAGACGGGACCGTCTATTCAGCAAACAAGGTTTTGCTGGCCATTGGAAGAAGGGGAACACCACGAAAATTAAATATTCCGGGTGAGGTTTCAACCAAAGTTGCCTACCGGTTGCTTGAACCTGAATTAATAACCGGTAATAACGTTGTAGTTGTTGGAGGCGGCGATTCTGCAATAGAATCGGCAATACTTTTGGCCGATGAAAACAAAGTCACACTTTCATACAGAAGCCCGGCTTTTTCGAGATTGAAACCAGGAAACAAACAGGCAATCGATAAACTGATTTCTACTGAAAAGGTGAATGTAATTCTGAATTCAAATTTGGTTTCTATCGAAGAAAAGTATGTTAATATCAAAGTTGAGGGTAGAGAAGAAGTAGTGCAGTTGGAAAACGATCTTGTGTACATCTTTGCCGGTGGCGAATTACCCACCCAATTCCTGAAAAATGTGGGAATTGAAATTACCACCAAGTTTGGCGAAGCAATTCTGAAACATGAAAAAAGATGATTCAAATTATTTCGATGATTAACAAACTGAAAAATATTTTTCTTTTTTTAAGCCTGACATTTATGGCCAGCCAGGTGTTTGCGCAGCTTTCACCGGGTGAACTTACCAAAGCACATGCTCATCTCGAAGGATTAACCAACTGCACCAAATGCCATATATTGGGTGAAAAGGAAACTACTTCAAAATGTTTGGAATGTCATAAGGAAATCAAAAATCTCATTAATCAAAAAAAGGGTTATCATTCATCTTCAGAAGTAAACGGGAAAAAATGTGCTGAATGCCATGGCGAGCATTTTGGCCGCGATTTTAAAATGGTGCGGTTCGACGACAAAAAGTTCGACCACCAATTAGCTGGTTATAAACTGGAAGGAAAACATGCAGAAGTAAAATGTGCAGATTGCCATAAAGCTGAATTCATCAAAAATAAAACCTCCCAAAAAAAAGGCGACAGTTATCTTGGTTTGGGTAGTGAATGTTTATCCTGTCACCAGGATTTTCATCAAAATACACTTCCGAAAAACTGTACTTCCTGCCACGATTTGAATGCATTCCGTCCGGCGTCGCTGTTTAATCATTCAAAAGCCAAATTTGCTCTTGCAGGGAAACATCAAACGGTAAGTTGCGAAAAGTGCCATAAAACTGAACAACGAAACGGACAGAAATTCCAGCAGTTTACAGGTGTTGCTTTTGCCTCGTGCACCGATTGTCACGAAGACATTCACAAAAACAAATTTGGGAGCGATTGTCTCAAATGCCACACAGTGTTTTCATTTCGCGAGGTAAAAAGTCTGGGTACATTTAACCACGATAAAACCAATTTTCCTTTACTTGGAAAGCATATTTCAGTTGATTGCAAAAAGTGTCACAAGGCAAGCTATTCGCAGCCGGTAAAATACAAGCGTTGTGTCGATTGCCATTCCGATTATCACGAAAAACAGTTTCAAAAAAACGGAATTTCGCCCGATTGTGCCGAATGTCATTCGGTTAATGGTTTTACTCCCTCTTCTTTTGGTTTTGAAAAACATAACCAGCTAAAATTCAAACTTGAAGGCGCCCACATAGCAACTCCCTGTTTTACTTGCCATAAGAAAACAGAAAAATGGAACTTCGCGAATATGGGAAACCGTTGCATCGACTGTCACGAGAATATTCATAAGGACTTCATGAATGAAAAGTATATTCCGGAAGGCGATTGTAGAAAATGTCATTCGGTTGCTGAATGGAATAAAGTTACGTTCGACCATAATACCACAGAATATGCTCTTTTAGGGAAACACATCAATGTTTCGTGCCGGAAATGCCATTTCAAATCAGATGCTGAAAATAAACCGCAGCAACAGTTCAAATGGGAAAATCAGTTGTGTACCAATTGCCACAACGACATTCATTTTGAACAGTTTATGCAAAATGGCAAAAATGATTGTGAGCGTTGCCATACAAACAACAGTTGGAAACCCATGAAATTCGACCACAACACTGCCCGTTTTAAACTGGATGGGAAACACGAAGGTTTGGCCTGTGTAAAATGCCACAAGCCAAACGATAATTTGGTGAAGAATTATATCGTTTATAAATTCAAAGACATATCATGCGCAAGTTGTCATTAATACTTTCAATGGTTTTTCTAATCGGTTTAGCCAATGCACAGCAAAGTCCGCACGGCGAAAAACTGGCATTTGACTGCACCGATTGTCATACAACAGAGGGATGGATATTCTCGGCTTCAACAGCGAAATTCAGTCACGATTTAACCAAATTCAAACTTGAAGGACAGCATTTTTACACCGATTGTAAAGCGTGCCATAAAACTTTGGTTTTTTCGGAAGCAAAAACAAATTGCATTGATTGCCACACTGATATGCATAACAACACAGTCGGGCCAAATTGCGCAGAGTGCCACACGCCAAAATCGTGGATTGTTGAAAATATTACTGAAATACATCAAAGAAGCAGGTTTCCTTTACTGGGTGCACACAATACTGCCGATTGCGCTGCTTGTCATGCCTCTGCATCGAATCTTGAATTTAAACAGCTTGGTGTTGAATGTATTGATTGTCATAATGAAGATTATCAGGCTACCACAAAACCAAATCATGTTCAATCCGGAATTTCGACAAACTGTATTGAATGCCATAGAATTGATGCCTTTGAATGGTCGGCTTCGGGAATTAACCACGACTTTTTCCCGTTAACCAAAGGGCATGAAGTTGAAAATTGCGCTGCCTGTCACACTGCCGGGGTCACCGTTCCGATTTCGGCTGATTGCAGCAGTTGTCACCAAAATGATTACAACAACGCTAAAAATCCATCGCATCAAAACTCTGGATTCTCAACTGATTGTGCCGAATGCCATACTACTGAACCGGATTGGAAACCGGCTGAATTCAAAACGCACGACGGTCTGTATTTCCCGATATATTCGGGCAGCCACAAGGGAGAATGGAATAATTGTGCAGAATGTCATACAAAACCTGAAAACTACAACCTGTTCAGTTGTATCGATTGTCACGAGCACAATAAATCGGATATGGACAAAGAGCATCGTGAAGAAAATGGTTATTCATACAACAGTAATGCCTGTTTTGCCTGCCATCCCAATGGTAGTGAAGAAGGAGCCTTTAATCATGATGTAACCGGTTTTCAGTTAAAAGGTGCGCATACTCAAACAACCTGTCTGGATTGTCATTCAGCCGGATATGCAGGTACATCATCAACCTGTAACAGTTGTCATACCGATAATTACAACGAAGCTGCAAACCCAAATCACAAAGATGCCGGTATTACAACTGAATGTGAAGTTTGTCATAATGAAACAGCGTGGATTCCATCTATATTTGACCACACAGTAACTTC
>DATITY010000288.1:0-1567 GCA_035467235.1 Draconibacterium sp.
TTTTTTACATAATTTAAACTTGTAAAGAACGTGTTGTTTTGTAAGATATTACTTTGAATTCCAAGGTATTTCTTCCAGTTGAAAATCAAAGTTCAATTTTCGTGCCAGGACAAAAAGATAATCGGACAAGCGGTTGGTATAAACTATAATATGGGCATTAACGGGTTCATCCTGATGCAGTTGGACTATGATCCTTTCTGCGCGCCGGCAAACAGTTCGTGCGATATGACAAAATGACACAACACTGTTCCCTCCGGGTAAGATGAAATGTGTCATTGCGGGTAAAACCTCATTCATTTCATCGATCCAGTGTTCCAGTTGTTCGGTGTTTTTTTGTCCGATCTTCTCGATGCCGAGCCGGTCCTTCCCGCTTTTCAGTTTTTCTTTATCCTGCGGTGTAGCAAGCATAGCGCCAATGGTAAACAGTTCAGATTGAATTTGTATTAAATTTTCCTTCAGGCTGAATGAAATATCCTGCGAGCGAATGAGTCCAATATAACTGTTCAATTCATCAATAGTGCCATATGCGTCTAGACGGATATTGAATTTCTTAACCCTTTCACCTCCAAAAAGGGAAGTTTCGCCGCGATCTCCTGTTTTCGTGTATATCTTCATGAATTTGAATTGCTTATTAAAATTTTTTCAAAGGTAGTTAATAAATAACTTTTTTTTAATCAGGGCCTTAATATGAAATCTTGTTTCACCTGTTCGCTTCTAAAAAATACCAGTCCCCACTGAAAGGTATCAATAGATACAGTCACTTTGGGATTCTTTTTGATCAGATTCCAGGCTTCTTCCATTTCCGGGTTCCAGTGTATGTCGTCAAAAATAAATACAGACTTTTCTGTGGCGTAATTAAGGCATAAATCAAAATACTGCAGTGTGGGTTTTTTTTGGTGATTTCCGTCAAAAAAGACCAGGTCAAAGTGTTGCTCATTCAATACTTTTGGGAGGGTGTCTGCAAAATTACCTACGACCACATCAATGTTGTCAAGTTTGTGTTTTTGTAATTGTCTTTTGGCAACTTCTGCGGTTTCTTTGCATCCTTCCAGGGAAACGATTCGTGCATCAGGAGCTGCAAGTGCCATGTAGGCTGTACTTATACCCAGTGAAGTGCCAATTTCCAATATACTGTTCGGTTTCAGATAATGTATCAGATTCATGAGGCGCTGCCCGTTTTTGGCTGAGATACCGGCAGTTTTGGCAATTTTGCTGATTTCTCTGGTATTGCTATTAAAAACACGCGATCCTGCTCCGAAATCCGTTACTTCAATAACCCTTTTATCCCCGTAAAGGGAATCCTTATATTGGTTGATGCGCTGAAGCAGTTCGTTGTTAGCGGGTTGCTTGGATTTGAAACCTTTGGTATAAAGCTGAAATACAAAGGGAGAATGTACGCTGTGGGCGTTACCGGATTTCCAGAAATACTTTAAAAAAGTAAGGAATTGAAAAAGCATCCTACAGGTTTTAAACGCGAAAATAAAGGAAAAATAATTGTTCTTAACGAGATTAAAAATTATATTTGCCGTTCACAAAAATATGTCGATGCGAAAGTTAATTCTGCTGA
>DATITY010000289.1:0-4800 GCA_035467235.1 Draconibacterium sp.
CAATTCATAAAAAATTACCCGGAAACAAATATCCTGAAAGGAAAAACATTAACCCTGGGCGGCAGTCACCGCGTAAATAAATCGAGCAACAACTCATTTTATGGTGATTTATCGGCAATTTTACTTGAAAACGTTCCTTTCTGGGCCGACTTCATACGTACACCTTCCACCGAAATCGCACTCATTGAAGAGTTTGAAGAGAAAATCGACAAAATAATTGAGACCGCCCTCGACCAAAATGTAACTTCATTTTCGGGAGTTCCCTCGTGGTACCTGGTACTGTTTAAAAAGGTGCTCGAAAAAACAGGTAAAAACAATATTTTCGAAGTTTGGCCAAACATGGAGGTTTTTGTTCATGGAGGCGTTAATTTTGAACCGTACCGCAAGCAATACGAAAAACTTTTCCCCTCGGACCAGATGCATTACATGGAAACTTACAATGCCTCGGAAGGATTTTTCGGAATTCAGGATAGTCCGCACAGCAACGACATGCTGCTGATGCTCGATTACGGCGTTTATTACGAGTTTATTCCGATGAAAGACTGGGACTCTGACAATCCGCGGGTCATCGGGTTAAAGGATGTTGAACTTAACGAAAATTATGCCATCGTAATTTCGACAAGTGCCGGATTGTGGCGATACATGATTGGCGATACCGTAAAATTTACCTGCAAATATCCTTTCAAAATAAAGGTTACCGGACGCACCAAACATTTTATCAATGCATTTGGCGAAGAGGTGATAATTGATAATGCAGAGAAAGCGATTCAGATTGCCTGCGAACATACCGGTGCAATAGTGAACGAATATACTGCCGGACCTATTTTTATGGGCGATAACCAAAAAGGGGCTCACCAGTGGATCATTGAGTTTGAAAAAGCGCCCGATGATCTGGACTTTTTTATAACAGCACTCGACAATTCGCTAAAAACCCTGAACTCCGACTACGAGGCCAAGCGACATAAAAACCTTGCGCTGGAAAGACCTCATGTAATTGATGCACCAAAAGGCACCTTTTACAACTGGATGAAAAGCCGTCAAAAAGTTGGTGGTCAGAACAAAATACCACGTTTGTCAAACGACAGAAAATATCTTGACGAACTTTTAAAAATGATACAGGAATAACCTCAAATTTTTATAATTTCGAACCTCAAATTTATATGATATGCACATTGCAGTAGCAGGAAATATTGGCGCCGGTAAAACAACTTTAACTGAACTTCTGGCAAAACATTACAAATGGACACCCCATTTTGAAGATGTTGACGAAAATCCGTATCTGAACGATTTTTACAACGACATGCAGCGTTGGTCGTTTAATCTTCAAATCTACTTTTTGAATTCGCGTTTTAAACAGATTACGGACATCAGGAAATCGGGGAAAACCATTATTCAGGACAGAACGATTTACGAGGATGCAGAAATTTTTGCGCCTAACCTGCACAGCATGGGTTTAATGAGTACACGCGATTTTACAAACTACAAAACGCTTTTCGATTCGATGGTTAGCGTTATTCAACCTCCCAATCTGCTGATATATCTCCGGGCTTCGGTTCCCACACTGGTCAGCCAGATTCAGAAACGTGGCCGTGAGTATGAAAGTTCAATCAGGATTGATTACCTGAAACAACTGAATGACAGATATGAAAGATGGATTGGCAGTTACAGGTTGGGCAAACTGCTGATTGTTAATGTTGACGATCTTGATTTCACCACAAAACCCGAAGACCTGAGCTTTATCATCGACAAAATTGACGCACAAATACACGGATTGTTTTAGTTTTAAATCTCACAAATGTTAAATGATTGTAATTTATATATGTGACCTAAATCACATAGCAGAATAAAATACATTTTTGTCTGCATATTTACAAAAAGTTTAATCATTAGTGAAATGAATAGAATGAAACAATTGATTTGCCCCATATCAAACGAATATATTAATGAACATGTCACCCGTTTAAATGCACTTTTGGGGATATTGCTGCTGGTTACAGGTCTTGTTTTTAACTCTGTAATATTCATTGCCATTTTAACGGCCGATTTTTACACACGGGCTTTCTCAAATGCGAAGTACAGCCCAATCAGCTATTTTAGTCACAAAATGGTAAATGCACTTAACCTGAACAAAAAAGAGATAGACAAAGCTCCAAAGGTATTTGCAGCCCGCATTGGATTTTTAATGTCGCTCACAACAACATTATTGATGTTATTTCAATTAAACACCGCAGCAGTTATTGTTGGTGGTATCCTGATATTTTTTGCATCACTTGAATTTGCGCTTGCCATTTGCATGGGATGCATTTTGTACACTTATTTGGTTCTTCCCTTTTACAAACATTAATTTAATACACACACTTTCTAAAGGCATCCATTTTCAGATGCCTTTTTTTATGCAGAATGGCTCATCTTTTTTCCAATTCCTTCTTAACAAAAGGTTTTCAAGGTTCAATTAATTCTATATTTTTGTTTATCGTTAAGTTTAATTTAAATGGAATTAAAAGTATTTCGGAAGAACTTTGTAAAACAATTAAATCTGATATGCGCCATTTTGTTGGTTTGGCTGGTATCTATAACAGAAATCACGGCACAGGGAACCAGTTTTGAACTATGGCCGGAAACCGATGTCTGGTATAAGGTTACACCAACATTACGATTTTCAACATTTACAGCTATTACCCGTTATTTGGAAAGCGATACCCGCGATTTAAATGTAACCCTTCAGTCCGACTATTCTTTTGGTTATTCAAAACGCTTCTTTTATACAAAACTGGCTGATCAAAACCGAGCACAGGCCCTGAAAGTATGGATGATCCGCGGTGGTTACATGGGTGGGTGGAGCCTTTATGACAACGCCGAAAACTATACTGAAGATATGCTTTTTATCGAAATGCACCGACGAATTCTCTTAAAACGGCAACTACTTTTTTCGCAGCGTACACGTATGGATAACCGCTGGGTTGGACAAGATCCGGTTTATTCTTATCGTTTTCGTTACCGTGTCATGCTCGAAAAGGAATTTTTAAAGGGGAAAACTTCGATAATACCTTACATTAATGTGGAGCCTTTTTGGGATTCGAGATACGATTTATTTAATCGCGTCAGGGTCATCGGTGGTACAACAGTTTCATGGAAAACGCGCTTCTCATTCGAGGGAAACATTACCTACCAGTACGATTCAAAAATGTCGTCCCCCAACACATTGGCGTTCAATGCAATTCTTCATCTTTATTTCGAGACGGCCAGGGTGAGGGAGAATGCGGGGAAGAAGTGAGAGGGAGGTCGAAGAAAGGCAGAGGCGAAGGCAGAGGCGAAGGTGAAAGAAAAATGAGTGAATTTCTGAATGGTTGAAAATAAAAATAGTGATTTGGCATTAGGAAGAAAACCGTGAGGAAAATACCAGACAATAAAAAAACCGCCTGAAATATTTCCAGACGGTTTAATAATTGATAATCCTTACTGTTAAGCCGCGACTTCAACCGGCGTTTTCAAACTGATTTTTACTGGTGTTGGATTAATCAGATTGTCATTCACCGGGCAGCGACTCTCAATCATTTCAAGCCATTTTACAAGGGTTTGCTGGTCGGTGTCGGCATCAGGAATAATGTTCACCCTTATTTCCTTGTACCCTGCCCTGTCGTAACTATCATGTCCAAATACTTTGGCAGGATTGAGATCTCCGTCAAGTTCAATTTTCAAACTGTTCAGCTTGAAATTTAGTTCTCCGGCAATAATGTGCCCCATCACGTTTAAACAACCGGCATACGCTGCAAGTAAAAACTCAACCGGGTTTGCAGCATGGTCGGTGCCGCCTAATCCTTCCGGTTCGTCGATGGTTAATGTAAACTGCCTCGTTTTTGCCACAAATTTTGTAGCATTCTCGTTTTGTCCTGATAATGAAAAATTTAAATCTGCCATTTTTTATATTTTTTAATTTTGATTCTTACTTTAAACTTTAGTTTCCCAACTCTGACGCTCCGGGTACCACTATAATTTTTCCTGTTTTTACATCGAAAATATATCCATAAATGGAAATTGTTTTTGACACAAGCGGGTGGTTGCGGATACGTTTAACATCTTCCCTCACACTGTCTTCCAGCTTTTCGATGGTTAGCCAGTTGATAAACTTGCCTTCCGTCGATCCTCCTCCCTTTTTGAGGTTACGCCAGCCATTTTCGTCGATGGTTGCTGATTCAAGGTTTTCAGCCAAAAGTTCTGAAATTATATCGTTGGTAAAAGTTTCCATTCCGCAATTGGTATGGTGGATAACAAACCATTCATTGGTTCCCAATAATTTATGGCTGATAACAAGCGACCGGATGGCATCGTCGCTGGCACGCCCGCCGGCATTGCGGATTACGTGTGCGTCCCCTTCCGAAAGCCCTGCATATTTTGCAGGATCGAGGCGGGCATCCATACATGTTAATATCGCAAACTTTCTTCCCGGAGGCATTGGCAAATTTCCTTTTTCTCCAAAACTGGCTGCATATTTTTGGTTGGCAGCTTCAACCTCTTTCAAAATTTTACTCATTGTTTTCTTTTTAAGGTTAAAAAAATCGGTTAAACAAATCCATAAAAAAAGGCCCTCCCAACACGGAAGAGCCTTTTAAGCAAGTGTAATATTTTTAACTTACCTCTCCCGTTGAACAATAAAAGCACACATACACATCATTGTACATGTCATCATTTTATTATTTACGAAAGAATTAAGCATGTTTTTGTCTTTATTTTTGCCAAATATAGAAACTGTTTTCAATAAAGCAAGCGCTATAAGCTTATTTAGAATTGCTGTTAAAGATT
>DATITY010000290.1:0-1971 GCA_035467235.1 Draconibacterium sp.
CAGGTTATGGAGTACCTGCGGATTGAAGAAACTAAAAATGAAATTGACGATCAGGGCACCGGCTTCGATACACAATCCGACGAAAATGATCCAGGCTACAACATGCAGGCCTTTAAAAACGAAGTTGTTACTTTTTGACATATTTCTTTAGAGTTAAATTAATAAAGCAAATATAATAAAAAAATATTGATAAACAATAAATATATTATATTATACAATAAAAATATATTATATTAAGGCAATGGGAATTAAGATTTCGATTTATATAGTACAAACTTGTAGGAACCAGGAACCAGGAATAATTAGTATTAAGTACTGAGTAATGAGTATTGAGCAAACTGTCTCTTACTTTTGCCTTTTAACTTTTAACTTTTTACTTGAAATGAACTCTTTTCAATTTACGTTGACTCCAATTTCCTGAAACAGCAAAAGATAAAATTCTGAAAAGTACCTGACGGTGTTTTATGGTCGACCGGTAAACACTTTACTTTTTCAAAAGACTTGGTCAACAGCCCGGTCATGGTTGTTTCTGAATATTGTTTGATTTCCATTCCGCTGCATTTTTTTGGCCCTTCTTCCGAAAATGTCCCGATAACCAAAACTCCTGCAGGTTTGATACTTTTTTCTATCGTATCAATATAGCTTGTAATATCTTGTTCTTGTGTTAAAAAGTGAAATGCGGCGCGGTCGTGCCAGAAGTCATATTGTTCGGTCGGTTTGAAAGTCGCTGCATCCGCAACAATCCACTTTACTTCTGATGCACGTTTACCAAGTCTTTGCTTTGCTCTTTCCAGGGAAGCCGATGATATGTCAAGTACAGTAATGTCTGTATAGCCCAAATCGAGTAAGTGGTCGACAAAATAACTGTCACCACCTCCCATATCAATAATTTTTGCTGTTGCCGGTATATGGAACTGTTTTAAAAAGTCCAGCGAGGTTGTGGGAGTTGGCTGATACCAGCTTACTTCTTTCAGATCTTTGGTTTGATATATATTTTCCCAGTGTTTTTTTCTGTCTGTATGGTCCATTATGATAGTCATTTTTCGACCACTGACCGGGTGGTTCTTGTCTATTCAAAGGTAAACAAAACATCCTTTTATTATTACTATTCCTTTTTACAATACCACCTGCTTAGCAGACCCTCCGCCGATGAGGAATAAATCAATCGAACCAGAAAATTCTCCTCCTCTGGAGTCATGCAGGCAGGCCTAGCCCTCTCAAGAGCATTCAATTCATCATTCATAACTTATAATTCAAAACTCACACCTTTTCCTTTTTCCTTTTTACTTTTTACTTGTCTTCCTGTTTCTTGTCTCCTGATTCCTGATTCCCACTTCCTACTGTCTTATCCTGATGTTTGTTTACGCACTTAAAGAGAAATTAATTAGTTCTTCCGCAAGAACCATAAGGTTGTTGCCTATCCATATTCCAAGACAAAGACACCTTATTTTGGCAGGACCCGATTGGAACAAAGCAGGTTTATTTCTTGGAACAGGAATCTGCAAGCAGGGAACATAGGAATTATTTACTGCAAAACAACCCATTATTTTCAAAAAAAGGAAGCAAATTTCAAATCAACATATGATCATTTTGAATTATTCCCACAGCTGACAAATGAGTAAATTTAAACTATGAATAAATACTTTTTTTCAATGAACTTTCATGTTTCATTGAGAGGTGCTTATTACAATGCAAACTGAAAGTATTTGAATCATGTAAAAATATAAATTTCCTGAAATGAAAAGATTAACGTATATGATTGCCGTTTGTGTGTTCCTGTTATCAGTGAAAAACGAATTGTTCGCACAAAGTATTTCTGCTTCAGCGCAAAATGGTAAAATAGCCAGGGGGGTCAACATCATTGGTTATGATGACGAGCTTTGGAAAGACCATACCAAAGGGCGGTTTAAAGAAGCTTATTTTAAAAAAATCAAAGAGGCCGGTTTTTCAAGCATCCGTGTAAACCTGTTT
>DATITY010000291.1:0-6515 GCA_035467235.1 Draconibacterium sp.
CGTTTTGGCGCCCGTTTGTGGAACTCCGAAAATATTCAGGTGAGAAACCTGCACAACTACACCCAAAAACTGTGGGTTACCGAATTTACATTCTGGGATGCAAACAAAGAACTTCCGGTTTATCCGTGGGAAATTGCCAAACTGACAATTGCCGGCACAGAAACAGGTAATCTGAAACCTGAAAACCAGGTTGGGAAACCGGAGCGGCTGGTTTCGGGATTTGATTTTGCACAGGGAATTACCGCCGACAGCAAAGGCAATGTGTATTTCTGCGAAACCCGTAAAAAACGGATTTACCAATGGTCGGAAGAAACGCAAAGCGCGAAGATTTTAGCCGATTATCCGCTGCAACCTTTTGCGCTGGCCACCGATTCGAAAGACAATCTGCTGGTGGTTTTCAGGTACGACCCGCAACCCGGATTTCTTGTCAACGGAAAACAGGAAACTGTAAAACGTCTGCCCGACGATAATCCTGCTTACAGTAGTTACGGGAATGGCGGCTGGGCAGCTTTGTGCTACTCTATCAACCCGAAAAACCCGGAAGAAACTTTTGCACCGATGACAAGAGTAGCAAATTCGGATATAAAAAACCTGAACAAGACATTTTATCCGGCAAGCCGTTGGCATTATACTTTCGATAAAGCAGCAGCGTATTTTCCTGATTCGGCATTTGCTGCGCCCGATGGAGTGACTTTTATTCAGGAAACCTACGACATTGGGCGTTGTGCACAATTGAACGCGGCAGTTCCGGGGAAGGCAATTTATGCGTCAGACGAAATTTCGAAACGAACCGTACAAATGGAAGTGGCTGCAAACGGCCAGCTTTCGGGATTAAAGGAAATTCTTCCGCGAGGCGAAACCGCGACAGCAGTTGACAAAGATGGAAACCTGTATGTTGCCGACGGCCAGATTTTTGTTTACGATAAGAACCTGAATGAAATCAACCGGATTAACCTTCCCGAAAGACCCATTTCGATGACTTTTGGCGGAAAGGATGGAAATACGCTGTTTGTTACAACATTGACTTCGTTGTTTGGTTACGTGGTGAAATAAGGAATACCTGGAAATGGGTTGATAGGGTAGTGGTTGATATTCAAAACAATTATAACGCCCTTTCAGGACGAGGGAAGGGGTTTTGTTCTTCTTAATCCAAGGTTACTTCGTTGGGCTGATGATATGACGGGATTTCAACCCTGAATAAAAAAACTGAATGAAATAGTGCGTATTTAAAATCGACGTTACCTTTTCCAAAAAACGTAGTGTCGAAATTTTATTTCCTAACTACGAAATTTAAAAAACTACACGTGGTTTTTATATAAGTTAAATCGCGCTTCTGCAGCGTGCTCCGAATTTGCAGTTCGGGTAGGCAATCCAGAAGAAAGAACGTTCTTTTTGAGATGATTAACTGTGAGTCAGTAAGTAAAAACTCAAAACCAGAATTCCCTGCAAAAGTAAAGCTCCATCTAAAACCTGGTAATAATATCTGCCAAGGTTTTTAAAGAATTGGATTTTCAGGAAGAGGTAAGTTGTTATCAGTGAAATACAAAGTGCTTCAATAACAAACCATTTATTTTGCATCCGGTAATGGTAGAATGAAATCAGGAAACAAAAAAGTAACGAAAGATAAGAAAGTACAAGTGCTTTTTTCTGGTTAATAAGTAAAGGAATAGTTTTTAGTCCGGCATCACGGTCGGCATACATATCTCTGATATCAAAGGGAATAGCAATGGCAAAAACAAAGAAGAAACGCTCGGCAAATAACAGAATTACCTGTGCATTAAAGATATCTTCACCGGCTTGAAGAACAGGCAAAAGTACTGTGGAAGAGGCCCAAACTGAAACGATGACGAAAATTTTCAGGTAAGGAATTTTGCGCAGGTTAAAAAAGTAACTATTATTTTCTGAAACCGGAACTGAGTAAAAAAATGTAAGGATTCCCATAATAACAATTGTGAGCAAGCCTTCGGATTTCATCGGAATAATAACCACGACAAAACCTGCCAATGCAAGAAATAATAACAAACACAACCATTTCAGATTATTCCTGATCCATGAATTACTTCCAGAATATAAAGTCAATTTTTTGGTAAGTGCTATTATCAGATTGTGCCAATTATATACAAAAAAGGTAGCCATAAAAATAAGTAATAAATATGGTTGCCACTGCGGTTTCATTCCCAGTTGTATTTGTGCCGAAACGGTTAGCAAAACTGCAGCAACCGAAAGAAAAAAATGGGTATATATGAATGTGTTAACCAGTTTCAAAGCAGGATATTTATTTATAAATCCCTTTCAAATCTTTTTCAAACAGCGTGTAGGTATCGTTGTAAAACTCCATAAAGTTGGGTACGCTGACCTGTCCCGGAAATGGTGCGTAATAATGTGTCGGGCTTTGTGAATCATTTCGCCAGACCAAAACATAGCACAGTTGCATGTTGTCCTTTTTCATCACTTTCAAAAGGGTTTCAGTCCACCATTTTGTATCGGGAATTGATTCCAGCCCTGTTTCGGTAAAGGCAGCCAGTTTCCCTTTTTTGATGGCATAATCAGAGATAATTTTCAGTTTCATTGAGGCAACATCCGGCGCTTTTCGGTCACGGCCCATGTCGCCGTAATTGTCCATTCCGAGCATGTCAACCCACTCGTCGCCGGGGTAGCGTTCCAGAAATTGTTCTTCGGAATTGAATTTATTATCGGGCGAAAAGGCATACAGAAAATTATGCACTTCAAGGCTGTCGCGCAGGTATGAAACCGTGAAACGCCACAGCGAAACAAATTCCTCTTTGGTGCAGTGCGGCGCTCCCCACCAAAACCAGCCGCCATCAAATTCATGAAACGGGCGAAAAATTACAGGTGCAAGCGTTCCGTCAGCACCTTTCAGACTCTTTGCCCAATCACCGATTTCAGCTAAAATGTCTTTGTATTTTTCGTGAGCCTCGCCACCGGGAATGATGTATTTTACGGCAGGCAGCGAAACACTGTCTTTCCAGTAAAACCCACCTGAGGAAACCGGATTGTTAAAATGCCAGGCTGCAGTGGTAACTCCGCCACGGTTGTATGTATCAACCACATTTTTTCTGACTTTTACTTTTTCCTGATCAACTGCTTCCTTTGGTCTTCCTGAAAATCCGCTGAAATCTACACCCACCATTGCAGGGTGCGATCCGCAAACTGATTTAACGTCCGACCGGTCTTCGTCGCCACTCCAGCCGTGGCCATATTCGGTGGCATGCTGGTGTGCGAAAAGTGTGTGATTTTTCGAAAGTTCCTTCAGGTTCTTAAAAAGCGCGACAGTTTCTTTTGTTGCATTTTTATCGATGGGTTGCGAAAAGAGGGTACTGGCAAAAATTAGCAGTAGGAAAGTTAATGGCAGATTTGATTTCATTTTGTGTAGGTTTTTTGTTTTACAGGTTGTATCTTATTTTTATCTGTTTCATCGCAACTTCATGACTAATCATTTTTTCTTTTCGGGCATCAATCAAACTTTTTTCCAATTCTATACGCAATTCTTCACTCAGATTATTTGCCCAATCGGTTTTACTTTCTTTTTGTTTTGAGGAGCTTCGCACGCTGACAAGTCTGTATTGCATTTAACCTGTCAACGTCCTTAGACTTGACAGTGTTAATTAAACGACTTCAACCATTTTAAATCCCCGGCATGAAAAACTCCCTGATATTCATGTATTCTTCGAGTGTTTTATCTGCTTTTTCAATACTTGCAGGAATGGGCATTTTTGAAAAAGTCTGAAAATAAAGTAAACACGAGTTACGCCACCAAACTGCTTCCTTTTCCTGAATTTTCAGCAGCGATTGAACGTATTCAAACCGCGGCTTATCTACTTTTTCCTTCATCGAATCCCAGGTTTTTTGCATTTCACGAACCGACAAAACGCCGTCGTTGTAACGGAAACACATTTCGTCCCAAAGCGTTTTCCCCGATTTCATTTTATAATTCCACGGAACATGATGAAACCAAAGCAAAAATTCTTCGGGACAGGTTTCAATGTTATTAAATATATCGGCAACAGGCGGAAAGTATTGTCCGCTGGCGTTACTTCCGGTATTTGTGCGGTTAAATCCGATTCCAACCGAATCGGCGCGGTGGTAATACAGCGAAGTCCAGTCGGGTCTTCCGCCGGCAACCCATGGCCCCGGACCATGATGATGACTCCGTCCCATGATGTGATGCAATCCAAGTGGGGTCATGTAATTCACGCAGGTTTCACGCGATTCAAGCATCATTTTTTTGATGGGGTCCACAAATTCTTCTTTTAAATTGAAAGTCATCCGAATCCATTCATCAGCAATTTCTTCAGATGATAAATATGGGTTCCAGGCCAGCCGTCCGAATGCGAACCAGTTGGCTTGTCCAAACGGGTGGCCTGTCCAGTTGCGGTCGGTACCAATGTTGGTAACACCTGCAATTCCGGTGAGTTTTTGTCCGTGCAAAGTTCCGTCAATTGAGTTGGCAACGGCAGAGCCTTTACTTTTGGCGTAAGTATCGGCTTTCAGACACTCTTCAAACAACGGCGCCAGGTAAACCAAATGAGTTGAAAAACCAAGGTATTCTTGTGTAATCTGAAATTCCATCATGATATTCGATTTTTCCATCGCTCCAAACAGCGGGTGAAATGGCTCGCGTGGCTGAAAATCGATGGGCCCGTTTTTGACCTGAACAATCACATTATCACGAAACTGACCATCAAGTGGTTTAAATTCGTTGTAAGCCTGTTTCGCCCTGTCGTCGGGTACATTCTGGTCGTAAACAAATGCGCGCCACATTACAATTCCACCGAAAGGAGCAACTGCATCGGCAATCAAATTGGCACCTTCGGCATGGTTGCGGTTGTAGTTTTGCGGTCCTGGTTGTCCTTCGGAATTGGCTTTTATCAGAAATCCGCCAAAATCGGGAATGTATTTATAAATCTCCTCCGCTTTTTTCTTCCACCACTGCTGAACTTCGGGATTTAAAGGGTCGGCATTTGGAAGTTTATCCAATTCGATTGGTGCGCTGAAACGGGCGGTGAGATAGATTTTTATTCCATACGGGCGAAATACATCGGCCAGTTTTGCCACTTTTTCGAGATAGACAGGAGTTAATATCAGCGCATTTGCATTTACATTGGTTACAACAGCTCCGTTGATTCCGATGGATGCGTTGGCACGGGCATAATCGGTATAACGCGGGTCAACAACATCGGGCAGGCGGAACCAGTCCCAAAGCGAAAATCCCGCGTAACCGCGTTCAACAGTGCGGTCGACGTTATCCCAGTGATTCAAAATGCGAATTTTTGTTTTAGGAGAATCAGAAATATTCAACGCAGAAATTTCTTTTTCCTGTTGAATTAGTTGAATAAATTTAAACACGCCGTATAAAATTCCGACATCAGAATTACCGGTAATGATGATGTGTTTGTTGCCAGTTGTTCGGATGAGATAACCTTCTTCACCCAGATTTTTCAACTCCGAATCGGTTGTGTTTTCCGAAATCACATTGGCGGAGGAACGTTTTCCAATGATTAAACTTCCGGAAACAGCAGGTTTTGAATCGAAAATTACCTCCTTTCCCAGCAATCCGGAAAGCGCCATTCTAAGTTCGTTTTTTACCACTGTAAAAGTTGGGGAATCATCAACGATAACAACGTTTTTCAGATGTACCGAATATTGTTCAATCAAGGCGGGATTTTCCACCTTTTTATATCGCAGCCACAATTCGTAACCATCTTCTGCATTTGTTTTATCAGGAATGACAAGACATGCAAAAAGGAATGCAAGGACAGATAAAATGCTTTTAAGTTTATTTTTCATTTCAAAATTATTCGGGATGAAATGTAATAATTTATCGCGTAAATTTTTCTTCGTGTACCACATTTCCATCCACATCGGAATGTGCTGATTATAGTTAGTACGTGCAGCCAATTACCATTTAATAATTAGTGAATTCGTTAAAGAACTCCCGGATTCCATTGCCGTTGTGCATAAAATCAATAACAGCATATTGTATTTAAATGTTTTTAACTTGTTTTGATTCGTTTTTTTATCCGTGTTAAATCCATAATTCTATTTTTGCATACTTTTAAATAATTACAAAAACGATGGGGAAGTACATACGGTTGGTGTTTCCGGTTTTAATTTTTATTGGTTTTCTGGTTTTAATTAATTCATGCGGACTATTTCAAAAAAAGGAAATTGCAGAACCCGCTGTAATAAAGCCTGAACCTGTATTTAAATATGGTTTTCCCGTAGATTCGTTTTTTGTAGTAGATGGCACGGTTGGACAAGGGCAACATTTAAGTAGCATATTAAGCAGGTACGGAGTTAATCTGGGAACTGTAGATACGATTGCCCGAAATGCAGTGCACGTTTTCGATGTGAGGAAAATCAGGGAGGGAAATCCGTTCACCGTTTTTCAGTCGCGGGACTCGCTGCGCAGGTCGATGTATTTTGTCTACGAAAATACTCCTGTTCACTATACGGTTTTTCAGCTTTTCGATTCGCTTGAGGTGTATTCAGGT
>DATITY010000292.1:0-4791 GCA_035467235.1 Draconibacterium sp.
CATGGAAATACCTGGTACGTGGCCGGTGCCAACGCTCAAAAGGAAACTGTAAAACTGAAAGCAAAACTCCCGATGATTTCAGTAGGAAAGGAGTTGAAAATATACAGCGACGATGCAAACCTCAACGGAAAAGTGACAACGGAAAAGTTGAATAAAAACCAGGAAGTTGAACTGACAATTCCCACAAACGGCGGGGTTTTGATTATCGGTCAGCTATAAAAATCAGGAAACCGAGAATTTAAAAAACTAAAGACTAAAATAATGAAGAACCAACTCATCTGTATTGTGCTGGCAATATTTCAGGGAATCATTGCAACGGCACAGGTAAAAACCGATAAAGCTCAAAACCCAGTAATTTTTGCCGACGTGCCCGACATGTCAATGATTCGGGTCGGAAATAATTATTACATGAGCAGCACCACCATGCACATGGCTCCCGGTGTACCGATTATGAAATCGAAAGACCTGGTACACTGGGAAATAGTAAATTATGCCTACGACACGCTGGCAAATGTGGATGCAATGAACCTGGTGAACGGCAAAAGCACCTATGGAAAAGGAACGTGGGCAAGCTGTATCCGCTATCACAAAGGGATTTACATTGTTTCCACTTTTGCGCAAACCACCAACAAAACCTATATCTACAAAACAAAGGATATTGAAAAGGGGCCGTGGGAAAGAATCACTTTCTCGCCGGCGTATCACGACCACACGCTGTGGTTCGACGATGACGGGAAAATATACATTATCTGGAGTGTGCGTAAACTGCTGATTGCCGAAATGAAAGAGGACCTTTCGGGTGTAAAGGAGGGAACAGAACGGGTTTTGATTGAAGATTCCAACGCGCCCATCGGAAAAAATGTGGGTCTTGGCGAAGGTTCGCAGCTTTTTAAGGCAAATGGAAAATACTATCTGTTTAATATTGCCTGGCCACGCGGCGGAATGCGTACTGTGGTGATTCACAGGGCTGACAATATTAATGGTCCGTGGGAAGGGAAAGTAGGTTTTCAGGATTTGGGAGTTGCACAGGGCGGCATGGTTGATACACCAGAAGGAAAATGGTTTGCCTACCTGTTCCGCGATTTTGGCGCAGTGGGCCGCATACCGTACATCGTGCCCATGAAATGGGAAGATGGCTGGCCTGTAATTGGTATTGATGGAAAAGTGCCTGAAACGCTCGACCTGCCTGCCAACAAAAGTCTGATTCCGGGCATTGTAAATTCAGATGAATTCGACCGTAAAAAAGGCGAACCTGCGTTGCCACTGGTTTGGCAATGGAACCACAACCCTGATAATTCGCTGTGGTCGGTTACCGAACGAAAAGGCTTTCTGCGCCTGAAAACCGGAAGAATCGATTCACTTTTTGTACTGTCAAGAAATACTTTGACACAGCGAACCATTGGCCCGGTTTGCTCGGGTTCAACTGCGGTTGACGTTTCAAAAATGATAGAAGGCGATTTTGCCGGGCTTGTTTTGCTGCAAAGTAAATTCGGACAGGTGGGCGTTAAAATGGAAAACGGCGAAAAATCGATTGTGATGGTAAATGCCGGCAGCGGAAAACCTGTTGAAATTCAGAAAGTGCCGTTGAAACAAAACATGGTTTACCTGAAAGCTGCCTGCAATTTCAAAGACAGAACCGACCGTGCTTATTTTTATTTCAGTCTTGATGGCAAAACCTGGGTGACCATCGGCGACGAGCTGAAAATGGAATATTCGCTTTCGCATTTTATGGGCTACCGTTTCGGACTGTTTAATTACGCCACCCGCGAAAAAGGCGGTTACGCCGATTTCGACTGGTTCAGAATCAGCACGGAGATGTAAATGATAAAGTATGAATGAAAATTAAAGAGATAATAAATTAATAATCAATAAAAATGAAAAACCAAAAACTTATTCTTTCATTGTTGGCTGTGCTTGGAGTTTTCACGCTTTCAGCGCAAAATCCAATCATTCGCGACCAGTTTACCGCCGACCCTTCGGCACGGATTTTTAACGGGAAAGTCTATCTTTTTCCATCGCACGACATAAAAGCACCCGAAGGAAAAAATCTCAGAAAAGACTGGTTCTGCATGGCCGATTACCATGTTTTTTCTTCGGATAATCTTACCGAATGGACTGACCACGGTGTGATTGTGAGCCAGGAAAAAGTGCCTTGGGTCGATTCCACTACTTACAGCATGTGGGCGCCCGATTGTGTTGAACGAAACGGGAAGTACTACTTTTATTTTCCGGCCAATAAAAACACCGCCGGTCCGAACGGAAGAAAAGGTTTTGGCATTGGCGTGGCTGTTGCCGACAAACCTGAAGGGCCGTACATTCCTCAACCAGAACCGATTAAAGGAATTTTTGGTATCGATCCAAATATTCTGATTGACAAAGACGGGCAGGCCTATATTTACTATTCGATGGGAAATATTTTTGTTGCGAAACTGAAGGAAAACATGGTGGAACTGGATTCCGAACCAGTGGCCATTCCAGACCTTCCCGCAAAAGGACTCAAAGAAGGTCCCTGGACTTTTGAGCGGAACGGCATCTATTACCTCACATTTCCGCATGTGGAAAACAAAATCGAACGGCTTGAATATGCCATGGGAAACAGCCCAATGGGGCCGTTCAAAATGACTGGTGTCATCATGGACGAATCGCCGCTGAACTGTTGGACCAACCACCAGTCGTTTATCGAAAAAGACGGACAGTGGTACTTGTTTTATCATCAGAATGAGTATTCACCAAAATTTGACAAAAACCGCTCAGCCTGCATCGACAGCATGTTTTTCAATGCCGATGGAACCATTCAGAAAGTAAAGCCAACCTTTCGCGGCGTGGGTTTGACCAGCTCAAACGGAAAAATCGAAATCGACCGATACAGTGTAAAAAGTGAATCGGGTGCGTCCATCGCACTGCTCGACACTGTAAACACATTTGCAGGCTGGAAGGCGATTCTCGACAGCAAAAATGCATGGATTCAATACAATTCAGTGGATTTTGGAACCGGGAAATACAAAAAAGCTCAGTTAAAAGTCCGTTCAGAAAATGGTGGAATCATTCAAATATTTCAGGACAGTGATAAAAATTCTGCAGTTGCTGAAATATCAATTCCAAAAGGAAATGACTGGAAAACAATCGATGTAAAAGTGAGCGATATAAAAACCGGAGTTCACAATTTGTTGTTGGTTCTTAAAGAAGGCCAACCTGTTGAAATGGATTGGATAATGTTGACCAATTAAAAATTATCCAACTTCCTCTGCATAAAATCAGTATTAAAAAAGTGAATTTTTTTTGGTCAGGAACTTACCCTTTCTTACTGATTTCCTGCAACTCGGTGTAATTAACCAGCTGTATATCTTTTTCATGCAGTTCAATCAACCCGTCTTTTTCAAAGCTTTTCAGGAGTTTCACTGTACTCTCGGTCGAAATGCCTGCAAAATCGGCAATATCTTTTCGCGAAAGGAGTTGGAATATTTCCGGATTTTCAAATTTCAGGCTGTCAACATACAATAAAGTATCAGCAATTCGTCCGTTCATCTGTTTGTACATCACGGTTCGCAGGGTATCGAAAAGGTTGGCGTTCTGCCCGCAATACCGTTTAATCATGCTGAACCCGAACTGTCCGTTTTGCTTCACCACTGAGGTAATTGCATCTTTCTCAACCAGAAAAACCTGACATTCAGTTAAAGCAACCGACGAATAATTAAATGTGTTTTTGGTGAAAATTGCTGACAGACCAACAAATTCTCCGGGTTGAATAATCCTCAGGTTAAAGCTTTTCGAGTTGTCGCCCTCGATGTACTGCTTTGCCAGTCCTTTAATTACAAATAAAGCGTAAGAAGCAAATGCACCCTGTTTGGTAAGGTTGTCGCCCTTGCGGAACAAAACCTGGATTTTACTGGCCTTTACCAATTCGGCCTCTTCGTGCGAAAGCATCTGAAAACAGGGCGCCTGAATATCGCAGATAAACTCCTGGTCGGTTTCAAGAATTGGTTTCATAAACTTATTTTTCCTGAATTTGATTTGCAAAGTTAGGATTAAATCAATAAAAAAGTTGTCGCAGTTCAATTCTGGTGCCGATGTCCTTCAATGCAAATTTCTTTAATCACCGGTTGTTGCAGTGTATTTTTGCAGTGTGATTTTTAAAAATGAATTAACAATGCTGTACACCAATTTAAAACATATTGAAAGCGCTGAGGAATACGCAAAAATTATCAATCAAATTGAAAACGTGATGATTATCTGCGGAAGAATGGGGCCGTTTAGTATTCCGGTTTACCGGATTGCCGAAGAATTGGAAAGTGATTATTCACATGTGAAGTTCTACGATATGGAATATGATAATCCTGAATCGGCCGTCATTCGCAATTTACCTGAAGTACAGGATTTCCCGGGATTCCCGTTGACTATTTATTACAAAAATGGTGAAGTTGTAAATGCCACAGCAGGGATTCAAACCAAAGACCAGATAACAAACATTTTGGAGCAAGTATTTGCAGCGACTGTGCACGCTTAATTCAAAACAATCAATACAAAAAACAAAAATTTAAATTAAAATAATATGCAAACAACACTGATAGTAATCGGACTTTTAATCGCAACATTAATTGTTTTAAGAACAGTTGCAATGCGTAAATTTAAAAAAACGCCGATGGTTGCCGACCACGCAAAAGTAATTACACTTACCGAGCAAAATTTTCAGCAGCAAACAAAAAACAAAGTGGTTTTGGTAGATTTTTGGGCAAGCTGGTGCGGTCCCTGCCGAATGATGGCTCCGGTTTTAAACGATGTGGCTTCCGAATT
>DATITY010000293.1:0-14865 GCA_035467235.1 Draconibacterium sp.
GTAACCGGCAATCTGCATATTTCCGCGAATGATGTACAACATCACATTGAACAACTCAGGCAACAGATAAGTTTGTTTTCCTTCTTTTTTAGCCAAACCCCAGACAACGAGTAATTCCGATTCGGTTTTTATGTTTCCCTGCAAACCATTGTATTTACCGGCAACCAGCTTGTTTTTAACCCGATTGTCTTCCGAAGTAAACACAGGGATTTTGCTTTCGGCAAGATACTGGTAAACTGGTTCCTGCATTTTCCTTGCTTCAGGTGTATTTATCCAAAGTTGAATGATTTCCTGTTCACCGTTTTCTTCCGCCAGCTTCTGTGAAGGGCGTTCGCTGTGAATAATTCCGGCTCCGGCATGCATCCATTGCACTTCGCCTTTTTTGGCAACCTGGTTGTTTCCCCGGCTGTCGCGGTGATGTACTTCGCCTTCCACCACAAAAGTGACAGGCGAAAATCCACGGTGCGGATGTGGTCCAATTCCATGGTGTAAAGCCGGAGCATCACTTGTATAAGTAAATTTTGCATGGTGCAACAGCAAAAATGGGTCAACCTTTTCGACGCGGTTTGTGGGCAGAGCCTGTTTCACCGGTATTCCACCCATATCAATATCATAAACCGGAATAAGGTATTTTACTTTTTTAATCATTTCACGGGTCATCTGTTTTTCGATGCAAAGTTAAAGACAATATAACAGCTGAAAGTTCAGCTTGTTTAAGAATGCGAATTGCCTTAAAACAAACAAGGTAAATACCTGAACATTTGCTAAAACCATGCCTGGAATCGAACCAATTAACCATTCTGTTTGTTCAAATGATGTAAGTAAAATCCAATTTTTATGAAAAACAACATGGTAGGATGGTTCGAAATTCCGGTTGAAAATATGGAAAGAGCCATAAAATTTTATGAAAAAGTATTTGATTTTAAGTTGGAACGCCACCAAATGGGACCACTGGACATGGCGTGGTTTCCCTGGGTTACTGATGGATTGGGTTCAGGTGGTTCGCTGGTTCATTATCCGGCTGCTTATAAACCCTCAACCGATGGAGTTTTGGTTTATTTTACCGCTCACTCGGGCGATTTGGCCAACGAACTTTCTCACGTTGAAGCAGCCGGAGGAAAGGTTTTACAAGGTAAAACACAGATTTCGGAAGAACATGGTTATATGGCTTTGCTGATTGATTCCGAAGGAAACCGGGTTGCGTTGCATTCGAGAGGATAAAGAAAAAACTTACTTTCTTATTTCGAATTTGATGACTTTGCCGGTTTTGGGAGTGACTTTGAAACGGTTGTCAATTCTGTGTCCCATTATCCAAACCACTTTATTGCCACTGCATAACAACCAGGTATTTTCCTTTTCGTGAACCGGAATTTTCTCGTCAATAAGAAAATCGCTGACTTTTTTGAAACCTGTCATTCCGAGTGGTTGAAAGTAATCGCCCTGCTGCCATTTTCTTATTAACAACGGAAATTCCAGTTTTTCAAAATCCAGACAGGCAATATTTTTTTCTTTTCTGATTTTAAAATCCTCGCCGGGCAGTTTCTCAATATTAACTTTGAAAGGGGCGAAAAGCTCAATATCTCTGTCATCGATATAAAAAATACGGTTTTCTGATTCGGCAATTTCAGAAACAAACAACTTTTCGCGGTCTTTTACAAGCCGGTGGGTTTTGGAGTAAAACTGTTTCCCAGGCTCACCTTCCAGACTTTGAAAAACTTCATCAACCACAGCCGGATTAAAATTATATTCCGAGAGAATTTCAAGCAACAATAATTTTGGATATTTCGATTTCCTTAAATATTGAATATCAATAATCTGCGAATCTTTGTCAAACTCAACAACTTTTTGTTTTGCTGCCTCAAAATATCCCGAATAGACGACTTCGGCATCTTTCAGATTTTCAATGCTTGCTATTACATTTTTTTTAAATGAAGGATTTAATTTTGAGAAGAGCGGTAGAATTTTGTGGCGCAAAAAGTTGCGTTGGTAAACCACTTCGCTGTTTGTTGAATCCTCGCGGAATTCGATGTAATTTTTAGCGGCAAACAATTCAATTTCTTCACGACTGGCAAACAACAGCGGGCGGATGATTTTACCTGATTTGTCTTTGATTCCGGTTAAGCCTTTTATTCCGGTTTTCCGGGAAAGATTGAGAAAGAATGTTTCAATTAAATCGTCTGAGTGATGCGCTGTTGCGATAAAATCGTAATTGTGTTCCACCCTGATTTTTTCGAAATATTCATAACGTAAATCGCGGGCAGCCATTTCGATGGATATGCCATTGATTTGTGCATATTCTTCAGTATCAAACCGTCTAAAATACGAGGGAACTCCGTGAATCAAAACCTGAGTTTTTACAAAATCCTCGTCTTTGTCCGACTCTTCGCCCCGAAGCTGAAAATTGCAGTGAACAATTCCGTAATCAAAACCCGACTTTTCGAACAGGTACAACATTACCATACTGTCAATTCCGCCACTGACAGCAAGCAAAACTTTCTGCTTTGGTTCAAAAAGCTTTTTGGTGATGATATTTTCTAAAAATCTGTCGAGCATTATTTTTTCATTTTCCCAACCAGTTGTGCAATATTCACTATCACCTCCACCGCTTTCACCATCGAATAAATTGGCACAAATTCATAAGGTCCGTGAAAATTGTGGCCGCCGGCGAAAATATTCGGGCAGGGCAATCCATTGTATGAAAGCCTCGCACCGTCAGTGCCGCCGCGAATTGCCTTTATTATTGGTTCAACTCCTGCCTGCAGCATGGCCTGCTTTGCAATTTCCACAACATACATTACAGGTTCAATTTTCTGAAGCATATTGTAATACTGATCGGTGATTTCGATTTCGGCCACTGTATTACCGTATCTCAGGTTGATGTGCTGAACAATTTCAGTTAACAGTTTTTTCTTTTCCTCAAATTTTTGAAAATCATGGTCACGGATAATCCAGTTGATTTCGGCCTTTTCAACATTTCCTTTTATTTCAGTAAGGTGAAAAAATCCCTCATATTTTTCGGTGTGTTCAGGGCGTTGATCAGGCGGCAACATTGGAATTATCTGGTGTGCCACCAGCGAAGCATTAATCATTTTGTTTTTAGCCGCACCTGGATGAACACTTCGCCCCTGAATTTTAACTTTTGCGCCGGCAGCATTGAAATTCTCGAATTCGAGTTCGCCAATTTCCCCACCATCCAGCGTGTAAGCAAAATCGGCCCCAAACTTTTTAACATCAAAATGGTCAGTTCCCTTGCCAATTTCTTCATCGGGTGTAAATCCCAACCTGATTTTTCCGTGTTTAATCTCTTTTGATTTCAGTAAAATTTCGGCAGCAGTAACAATTTCGGCTACACCAGCCTTGTCGTCGGCGCCGAGTAAAGTTGTCCCATCGGTTGTTATTATTGGTTGTCCGATGTAATTCAAAATTTCAGGAAATTCCTTTGGATCGATGGAAACTCCGTTTCTTAACAGAACCGGGTTACCATCATATTTTTCAATAATCTGAGGATTTACATTTTCCCCAGCAAAATCAGGACTTGTGTCAACATGCGAAACAAATCCGATTACAGGTGCATTATTAAATCCATTTGCCGGAACCGTTGCCATAACATACCCGAATTCGTCCAGTTCAACTTCACCGCAACCAATTTCACTCAGTTCATCGGCCAGTATTTTCATAAAAACCAATTGCCGTCCGGTGCTGGGATAGGTTTTACTTTCCGGGTCGGAAGTGGTATATTCTTTAGCGTATCTGATGAATCTTTCTGCTACTTTTTCCATTATTATATATTCCATTTCGTAAAAATAAGCTGTTCAAATATACAATTTAAAATACGACAGGCAGATTTTAAGATTTGAACAAGCAGTCGGTTTTTCTTTAAATAATATTCCAAACGTTATCCAAATTAAATACGAAAGATGAACTAAAACAACGGAAATTATGATTTTTGTCAGATTGCCAAAAACTTAACAATGAAATATATACAGAACGAAAACCATTCAAATCATTTAATGTATTAAAGGCCGAAAAACAAACTTAAAATCAAAATAGCCATGGTTAAAAATAAGTTGTTATGGATAATCCTTATCGGATTTTGCGGAATCATTTTTTGGAGTTGCGAAACCGGTTCAAAAAAAACTGAAGAAAAAAGCGCAACAGAAAATGTGATTAGCGAGGAATTGCATCTGGCACATTGCGATTTACTTGCAAAGGCAAATGAAGAGCTTGCCGGAATTAATCAAAAAGTAAGAGATTTGAATGACAAAATTCGTACAAAGGGCGGAAAATTAACTGATGCACAAAATTCAGCTCTTGATGATTTTAGCCAAAAACAGGCTTCCATTAATAAGCGGATGCACGAAATCAAAAATGTAAAGCAGGAAGATTGGGAGAATTTCAAAACTACTTTTGAAAAAGACCTGGAAGAAATCAAAACCTTGATTGACAATATTTCAAAAGAATTTTAACGGTTATCTACACATCGTCGGTTTTAAAACCAAAACCCAAACGTTTGCCTGTAACCATTTTCGAATAGCTCATTTTCTGGTTCATTTGATCTACTGTGGCGATTTTTACCTGTTCGTAAAGGGGAACCAATAAATCAAACTCAATACAATATTGAATAGCTATTTCAACAATTTGCCGAATTACTCCGGGAGAAATGGTGTCCTTTGCAAAATCCTTTACAACTTCATCGGCCTGTCGTTTACCTTCCACAAAAAAGTGATTTTCCTTATTCACAAAAATCCGGGCAACTAAATACCCCAAATCATTTAACCGGTTGTATTTGAATGAATCGGCCAGAAAATTATAAATATTGATTGTACCGCAATACGATCGGAGTGGATCTTCTTTTAAATATTCAGTATTCCAAACCGGGTGCTTATCGTCGAACTCGAAAACATTTGAATGCATGCTGAAAATGAGCAAATCGCCTGCGATCTTAAATTCTGCTTCAAAAGTGCCCCGCTCTTTATAAACCGGCAAGACCGCTTCCGGAACGTCATTTTTAATTTTTGACAAATAATCTTCTTCGATCTGTTTTAAAACTTTTTTCAGAATATAAAAAGTTTGTAGGGTATTTTCGTAAACCTTCTGTTTTACAGTCGATTTGATAACAAATGCTTCCAGCAGCGATTCCCTCACTTCTTTTTCAGTCATTTCGATTTGATTTTTTAATATGCCAGTGCAAAAATTACCCTTCGTTTCGAAGGTTTCCCCGAATAAATGCAAATTCCCTCTTCTTCTTCGTATTCCAACGGCAAACAACGAATGGTAGCTTTTGTTTCGGCTTTTATCATTTCTTCTGTTTCCGAAGTTCCATCCCAATGGGCATAAATAAATCCACCTTTTTTCAAGGCTTCCTTAAACTCATCGTACGTGTCAACTTTTATTGTGTTTTGCTTTCTGAATTCAAATGCCTTATTAAAAATGTTGTTTTGAATATCTTCCAAAAGGTTTTCAATGTAATCTTCAACTCCATTCAATGAAACCACGTTTTTCTGCAATGTGTCACGGCGTGCAATTTCGACTGTTCCGTTATCCAAATCGCGTGGTCCCATCGCCAATCGAACAGGAACTCCTTTCAGTTCATATTCAGCAAATTTCCATCCCGGCTTTTTATTGTCGCTATCATCATATTTCACCGAAATTCCTTTAGCTTTCAGTTTTGAAATTATATCATTTACTTTTTGGGAAATTACAGCAAGTTGTTCTTGTTTCTGATAAATAGGTACAATAACCACCTGAAAAGGAGCAAGTTTTGGAGGAAGTACCAACCCATTATCGTCAGAATGAGCCATTACCAATGCTCCCATTAATCTTGTTGAAACTCCCCATGAAGTTGCCCAAACATATTCTTCTTTGCCTTCTTTACTCGAAAACTTAACATCGAATGCTTTTGCGAAATTCTGACCAAGGAAATGCGATGTTCCCGACTGCAGTGCTTTTCCATCCTGCATCAGCGCTTCAATTGAGTACGTTTCAATAGCGCCGGCAAAACGTTCATTGGCCGATTTAATGCCTTTAATTACAGGCAAAGCCATGAAATTCTGAACAAAATCGGCATAAACATTTATTATTTTCTCGGTTTCTTCAATCGCCTCCTGCATAGTAGCGTGCGCGGTATGTCCTTCCTGCCAAAGGAATTCTGCCGTACGCAAAAACAAACGGGTACGCATTTCCCAGCGCACAACATTTGCCCACTGGTTAATTAATATTGGTAAATCGCGATAGGAGTGAATCCAGTTTCGGTAGGTATTCCAGATGATTGTTTCTGAAGTTGGCCGAATAATTAACTCTTCTTCCAGTTTAGCATCGGGATCGACAATAATTTCACCGGTTTCCTCATCGGTTTTTAAGCGGTAATGTGTAACAACTGCGCATTCTTTAGCAAAACCTTCAACATGACTTGCTTCTTTGCTAAAAAACGATTTTGGAATAAACAACGGAAAATATGCATTTACATGACCAGTGTCCTTAAACATTTTATCCAGTTGAGCCTGCATTTTCTCCCATATTGCATAACCGTAAGGTTTAATTACCATGCATCCCCGCACCGCTGAATTTTCTGCGAGATCGGCTTTAATAACCAGATCCTGGTACCATTGAGAGTAGTTTTCACTTCTTGAAGTTAATTCTTTAGCCATATTATTTTTTGGTACAGATTTTGATAAAAAATATTTGATTTTGAGTTTACAAATAAAGTAATTATTATTGACATAAATAAAAGGAGGAGGAGTTATGAAAGCAAAAATTACATATTTCGGATTGTTGGCAATTCTAATTAGTGCCTGTTCTACTGGAAGTTACGTTACAAGCTCCTACACAGATGACATCTATTTTAATCCCAGCGAAGTTCCACCTCCAATTGTAGTTGCCACAGAAACAACACAGAAACCTGTTCAGCAAAAATCTGACAAAAAAATTATCGTCAGCGAAATCAGCGAAAATGAAGATGGTACAAATACCATGAATAATTACATTTTCGAAGGTGCTGTTGTTGATGAATACCCTCTTGAACAGAAAACCGAAGGCCCCGACACCCTTACTTATTACGAGGACGGCGAATTGCAACAGGTAATCAACAATTACTACGATAATGATGGCAATGTGGATTACGCATACCGAATTCATCAATTTCATAATCCATATTTTTACGATCCTTTTTACTGGGATAGCTGGTATTATGATCCTTACTATTATGGTGGATGGGGTTTGTCAATGTCATTTGGGTGGGGTTGGGGATATCCTTACTATGGATACGGATATCCTTATTACGGATATGGATACCCTTATTATGGTTACCCAGGTTACGGATGGGGTTACTACCCTCCTTATTATGGTGGAGGATATTACCCCCCGATTTATGCAGATTCTGACGATTATCAATACGGTCAAAGAAGATCGTCGGGAACTAATGTTAACCGCAGCGACAGAAGTTCTTCCAGTGTTGCACAAAATTCCTCGGGCAGGAATAAAAGTGCGGGAACCGGTGGTGCGGATGTAGCCAATTCAGGAAATTCATCAAGAAGTGCGGTTTCAAGTTCTGGACGTCGGGATGCATCATCAGTGAATGATGTTACAACAAAATCGAATTCTGCAAATTCTAATGTGTTGACAGAAAAAAGAAGATCCTCAGGTGATGGTGTTTATAGTCGTCAGGCTGGCGTTGAATCCAATGTAAAAAGCAGTACCGGCAACAATGTAAACAATACAGGCAGCAGTCGCACACAGAGTTATACCAGGCCGGGAACCAGCACACAAAGCAGAAGCTATACAAGGCCAAGCAGCAGTTCTTCGTCGGTAAGTTCGCAGCCAAGGATGGTTAACAAAAGTTCTGTCAATAATAGCTCGACATCCGGTTATTCGCAGCCAAAATCAACATCAAGTTACAACCAGAGTTACAGGTCGAGCTCAACTTATAACAGAAGTTCAAGCACAGGAACTTCATCAAGAAGTTACAGTTCTCCGTCTTCAGGCTCGGGTAATTACAGAAGCAGCGCACCGGCAAGCAGCAGTAGCAGTGGAAGTTACAGCAGCGGTAGCAGTGGCAGAAGCAGTGGTTCATACTCTTCAGGCAGCTCAGGTGGTGGTGGTTCTTCTTCAAGTGGAAGTTCGGGAGGTGGCGGAGGACGTTCTTCCGGTGGTGGTTCATCATCTTCAGGTCGCAGATAATTTCGGAAAACAAATAAAATTTAGTTTCAACTAAAAATCATTGCCATGAAAAGATATTTTTTTCTGATTACAATCGCTTTATTCGTGCCTTTTTTAATTCAGGCACAGGATTTAGCAGATGCTTTGAGATATTCCAACATAGCAGTCTCGGGAACAGCCCGCTCGGGAGCGATGGGAAATGCATTTGGCGCCCTCGGAGGCGATTTTACTTCGGCAAGTATTAATCCTGCGGGAATTGGAGTGTACCGTTCAAGTGAATTGACAATAACACCAATATCAGGAAGTACACGTGTAGAAAGTATTTACTACGGAACAGGCAGGGAAGACAGCGATTACAAATTTTCGCTTAGCAACATGAGTTATGTGTATTCAATGCCGGTTGCAGCCAAAAACGAAGCAGGCATTGTAAGCGTTAACTTTGGTGTAGGTTATAACAGGCTAAAAGATTTTAACAGCAATTCTATTATACAGGCAAATAATGTAAACGGTTCGTATATGGATTATTTTGCCGACCGGGCTAACGATGGTATCTGGAGCGACTTTTACGAGGAACTCGCCTGGAAAACTGATATGCTGTTAAAAGATGAAAACAACGATGAATATTATTCTGATTTACAAGATGCCGGTTATGGTCAAAGTCAACGCAAGAGTTATTCAAAAAATGGCTCAATAGATGAATATTCATTTGTTTTGGGATTGAACTTCAACCATAAATTATACATGGGAATGGCCTGGGGAATTAATGACGTGTATTACAGTGAAGGGACTACGATTTTTGAAGCAGATGATAATAATGACATTCCGTATTTTAACGATTTTCAATTTAACAATTACTTTTCAACATACGGAGTAGGGCACAACTTTAAATTTGGCGTTATTTACAAACCAATTAATGAAGTAAGGCTCGGAGTTTCAATCCATACTCCTACTTATTACCATTTGCATGATGATTTTAACACTTCGATGTTTTCTTCGATTACATACAGTGATGGCAGCGATACCTATGAAGAATATTCACCTTATAATGAATATGATTATCGACTTCAAACGCCAATGCGCACAACTTTCAGCGGCGCTTTTGTAATTGGAAAGAAAGGTTTAATCAGTGCCGATTATGAATTGGTGAACTATGGAAAATCGAAATTGAGAGATGGTGGAGATGGTTACGATTTTTATGATGAGAATGCAGATATTGCAGAAGCCTATAAAACATCAGGTAATTTCAGAGTTGGAGGAGAGTTTATGGCAACAAATAATTTTAGTGTTCGCGGAGGATTTGAATATCATGGCTCGGCTTACAATGAAAGGGCATTTGGTGCGAACCAATTAAACTCTGATTCAAAAATGATGGTTTATTCAACTGGAATAGGGTACCGCACCGGATTATTTTTTGCTGATCTGACATACCGTTATTCCACGCTCGAAGACTACGATTATCCATATCCAACACCTGTGTCAGAGGTTTATCCGGCTCCTGCCGCAGCATCGTTCAAAACCATTAAAAATGATGTTCTTTTTACGCTTGGATTTAAATTCTGAAACAATAGTTTTTAATAATATGAAAGGCACAATTCGGCTCGGATTGTGCCTTTTGCTTGTATAAAAACAGGTTCATTTCAACAAGAGAAATAAGAAAAATTTATATATGTTTGTTTTCATAAACAAACTTGTGAATTATGTGGATAACTATTTCTTTGGTTGTTTTTTACCTGCTGGCTCCGGCGCTTCTTATTTATCTTACCAAAATATCAAAATTTCTGAACAGGCTGGGAGCAGTTGTTTTAGCTTATTTGCTGGGATTAATTGTTGGAAATATAGGCATTCTGCCCGTTGCCAGTGACCAGTTCAGAAAATTACTGGGCACCCGTATGCACATACCGGAAGCTGAATTCCTGGAATATATAAACACCTCGCAGCTTTCTGAATCAGATATTTTGGTGAACCAGATTGCCACGGTGCAGGATATTTTGTTTACCATTATTATCCCAATCGCAATTCCACTTTTACTTTTTTCGCTTAATTTGAAAAGGTGGCTAAAACTGGCTAAAGGAGCGGTTTTATCATTGATTTTGGCTGTTTTTTCGTTGCTTGTTGTAATTTTTACCGGTTACTATTTTTTCGGAAGCACCATCAACGAATCTAATAAAGTTGCCGGGATGCTGGTTGGAGTTTATACCGGTGGCACTCCTAATCTTGCAGCCATTGGTACAGCGTTGCACGTCAATCCAAACATTTTTATTCTGACACATACTTACGATTTAATAGTAGGCTCTGTTGCATTACTCTTTTTGATGACCATTGCACAAAGTGTGTTTCATGCTTTTTTACCAAAGTTCCAGGTGGTTTACAAAGGCGAAAACAAACTCCATCTGGCTGACGAAAATGAAGATATTGAAAATTTCGATCCACTTTTTAAAAGGAAAACAGTTCCTGAATTGCTTAAAGCGCTGGGACTTTCTATTTTAATTTTTGCCATTGGCGGAAGTTTATCATTACTGGTTCCCAAACCAAACGATTCAATTGTTGCAATTCTTACAATAACCACATTGGGATTGCTGGCATCGCTGATAAAACCAATCAGCCGGATTCGCAGCAGTTTTCCTCTGGGAATGTATTTAATCATTGTATTTTCGCTGGTAGTTTCCTCCATGGCCAACTTAAGCAATATGTTTCAGATTGAATTTCTGCAGTTGTTTTTATATGTTTTTTATGTGGTTTTTGGCTCCATTGCCATTCATGTCGGGCTGGCATATCTTTTTAAAGTTGATGCCGATACTACTATCATTTCCATTACAGCATTAACGTATTCTCCACCTTTTGTGCCGGCAGTTGCAGGGGCATTAAAGAATAAGGATGTCATTATTTCGGGACTGACCATTGGAATTCTGGGTTATGCCTTTGGCACTTACCTCGGTATTTTTGTAGGAACTATTTTGAAATAATGCCGACCCAATTTTGAGCTAATTCCTGTTTCGAACCAGCTTTAATTCCAGGCCTTCTTTAAAAGCTTCAGGTGAATGGGCATATTTAACCACAAGTTTTTGTAAATCGGCAGTTTTCGCTGTTAACAGTAAACAGTCATTATTTTTTTCATACTTGATTTTTATCTTCTTTCCTTCTATTTGTTTTTGAAGCCAATCACCATCATACCAATTAATTTGTAATGTATCGTTTTCCATTTTAAGCTTTGCGAAGGTGTGAACCGGAATTACATGAAGGTTCCAGTAGTTTAGCTTGTCATTTGAATCAAAACTGTTCGCTCCGGCAATTTCAGTAATATAAAAATCCAAAAAGTAAATTCCCTGTAGTTGAATAATATTTACATCGTAGGTGGTTCCCTTTTTATCGTAATCGGTTAAATGTAATTTGTATGATTTTTTATCGGTAATTTTTGGATTTCCACTTTCAGGATGTTCAAATTTCCACTGCAAACTGTCGCCATCTGTCCAGTTTCCGGTTAGAATATCGTTTTCAAACAAATCATTTTCAGAGTAAAGCGGATAGAATGACCAAATAACACACCCCGAAAAAAAGAGCGCCACTGATAAAATGAGCAGTAAATTTCTTGTTTTCATGACAGTTGATTTTAAAATTTCATATCAAATTTATGGCAATGAAAATTGGAAACCTATTTTTTTCGTTGGAATCATGGTTTTTATCGTTGAATCGAAGAAAAGTATTTCAAATTAACAAGGAAATCTATTAAATCCTTAAAAGAGCAGGAAACAGGAACTTAATGTAATTAATACAGAATTTATAATAAACATATGGTATTGTGTTTCATTTGGTTATTTCGTAACTTGTTACGATAAATCAAAAATCATAATATTATGGAAAAATCTTTCTTCTTAAGTAAAAAATTGTTTGGAATTTTAGTGGGAATTTTAGCTTTTGGATTCTTTTTTGGATGTCAGAATGACCTGCTTCAAACGGAAAATACCAATGACATGGGAACACTAAAAAGTGCGAAAACTGCCAACTTTATGGTAATTTCCAAATCAGAAACCTTAACGGATGATTTGGAACAAAGTTTAACGAAGTTTGGAACAATCGTTAAAACTATTCCTCAGATTGGAATTGTTGTTTTGAAAACATCAGATCCCAAATTTGTAACAAAGGTAATTAAGTTAAACGATGTCAGATCGGTGGTTCGTGACTACAAAGCCAGATGGCTGGAACCTGAAAATTTTCTACCGATGGCAAATCCGCCAAGCATTGGCGATGACGAATACTTTTTTTGGGCCCAATGGGGATTGGATGCCATTAATGCGCCTGAGGCATGGAATGCAGGTGTTACAGGTGAAAATGCAAAAGTATTTATCCTTGACAACGGTATCGATGCCGAACATCCCGATTTGGCTCCCAATCTGAATACATCGCTTTGTGCATCTTTTGTTCCTGAGGAAGATTGGAATATTCAACCTGGTTTTTATTTTAATCATGGTACACATGTAGCAGGTATAATTGCAGCAGCAGATAATTTAGCTACAGACCCTAATGCAGGAGTAATTGGAGTCGCTCCCCATGCGGAAATTGTAGCAGTAAAAGTACTTTCTGAATACGACGGCTCTGGTGATTTTAGCTGGATAATTGCAGGTATGGTGTATGCAGCAAATAGTGGAGCCAATGTAATTAATATGAGTCTGGGTGCTACATTTGCCCGTAATGGTTTTTATATTGACGAGAATGGTGAATTACAAAAAGTCCCCGCCTCCGATATTCAGGAAATTATTATTGCAAGTCAACGCGCAGTAAATTATGCTATAAAGAAAGGAGCAGTAGTTGTAGCTTCTGCAGGAAATGGAGGTTCCAATTTTGACGGAAATGCTTTCATGTATAAACTTCCGGCTGAATTGAATAATGTGATCGCAGTTTCTGCAATTGCTCCCAATTATTGGGCTACGGATTATATAAATGGAATTGATCCATTCCTTGATATTCCTGCAAGTTATACCGATTTTGGACGTTCTTTAGTTGACATTGCCGCACCGGGTGGAGATGATGATTTTTACCCTCAACCCAATTGGTATTATGATATGGTATTAAGTACCATAAGCGATGGATGGGGATTTGCTGCGGGAACAAGTATGGCAGCGCCGCATGTTGCGGGAGTTGCTGCTTTAATCATCGCTAAAAATGGAGGAGATATTACTCCTCAGGAAGTTGAAAAACAACTGCTTAAAACAGCTGATCAAATTGACGGGAACGGAAAATCATTATTTTTTGGAAAAGGCAGGGTAAATGCATATCGTGCAGTAACCGAATAACAATTCACTTTTTAAGAAAGGCTATATAATATTTTAATTTGATGGTTTTTCTTATTTTACAATATTCAACAAAAAAGGAGGCAATTCAGCCTCCTTTTTATTAAAGTATTAGTATACAGCACTTTTTACAATCTTGTAAAAATCATCAGCATAAGTGTAATCGCTTGGCATTAACTGAGTGCAAATAATAATTGCCATTTCGTTTTTCGGATCGAGCCAGAATTTGGTAGATGCCGCACCTGCCCAGCCATAAACACCGGTTTCCGGGTCAACAGAACCAGCCAAACCATAACCTTTATTTTCTTCATAATTTACACCGGTCGGGAGTTGGTTTGTAATTATCAGCTGTGTAGCTGTTTCGCTTAAAACGCGCACTCCATCCAATTCACCATTATTGAGCAACATTTTGCAAAAATTCAGGTAATCGTTCACTGTTGAAACAAGTCCGCCACCACCAGAAAACAACGTAACAGGTTTTTTAAATGCTTCGCTCATTCCTCCGGAAGATTCAATTAACGAATCTTCCTTAATTGAAAACATTCCCATAAACCGATTGTGTTTTTCTTCAGGAACAAAAAAACCGGTATCGTTCATTTTTAACGGCTCAAAAATTTTGGTTTTCATGTAAAGATCAAGTGGTTGCCCCGACAAAACCTCGACAAGATAACCGGCAACATCAATTGAAAGACCATATTCCCATTTTGTTCCGGGCTGGTTTTTCAAAGGTAGTTTTGCAATGATTTTCACTTTTTCGCCAATTGTTCCATCCCAGCCGCCAGCGCCGGTTGCGCGGTACAACGAATCTACATATGCCTTTTGATCCCATCCGTAAGGAATTCCCGAAGTGTGGGTTAGTAAATGCCGGATGGTCAATTCCTCGATTTGAGGTTCCAGCGTTTTGGTGTCGGCGTTGTAAACCATTGCTCCGGCAAATTCAGGAATATATTTCGATACTTTATCGTCGAGCGCGAATTTTCCTTCATCAAACAGGGTCATTAAAGCAACTGCTGTTACCGGTTTCGACATTGAAAAAATCCTGAAAATGGTGGTTTCATCCATCGGTTTTTTCTCATTTAAACTGGCATAACCAAACTCTTTTCTGTAAACTGTTTCTCCGTTTTTATAAATCAATGCGGAGATGCCGGCCAGCTTTCCGTTATCGATATATTCCTGCATTTTTTTTGTTGCAAGTTCAAGTGTGTCGGCCGATAATACTGATTTTTCGGTAAGTCCTGATTTACCGGATTGGGTACACGAAAACTGGAACAGTGTAATAAATACAAAAAATGTTGTCAATAAATATACTTTTCTCATCATTTAAAAATTTATGTAGTTAATTCTAAAATAAATAATTCAACCCGATGTACATACCCGATTTCCCATCGCGATCATCGGCAGCCATCCCGTAATCCGCAGCAATAAC
>DATITY010000294.1:0-19710 GCA_035467235.1 Draconibacterium sp.
TAACCAATTGAAATGGCGAATATTACAACCAGTATCCCTGTGAATAACATGGAGAAAAGAAAGGAACTTATTTTTTTCATTGATGTGATTTTGTATAAATTATTTGGCAAAGAAAGCAATTGAACCGGAAAAAAGAGCACATAAAAAAAACTCCTTTGCTTTAAATGAATAAAACAAAGGAATTTTCTCAAAAAAATTGAACTATTTTATTTCTTCAATGTAGGATCAGGGTGAGCAATCACTTTGCTAAATTCGGCAAAATTCCAGGGTTTTTTTGCATCCGGATGACCTTCTGGTTTTTTACCTGTGTGGCAGTTTTTACAGGTAGCTTCAGTAGGTTCAATCATGCCTTTGGCAAGTGACTGTTCCTTGTTTTTCATAATTGCTGCGGTTTTGTACATGCTGCCTGGTCCATGACAAGATTCGCAGGAAACACCTTCTTCAACTTTTATCGTTGCAAGCAAGCTTTTGTCAACACTACCTGCTGTGGAGTGGCATTTTAAACACTCGGCATTTTTCTTTCCGGCATCGTCAAGTTTTGCATAAGCCTGCGAATGCGAAGTCTTTAACCACTGCGCATGTTGCGCACCTTTTTCAGGTTTATTATGACACATTTTACAACCGTTTGCACCAATATATTTGGCGCTCTGAGCCATAACAGCCGAACTTAAAATAATTGCCAATCCCATTAGTACAACTAATTTTTTGTAATTCATTTTCATTTTCATTTTTTTTAAATTATTTTAATATGAAGTTTTTTAATATTTATTAGATGTTAAAAATGCACAAAAATTTTTATTTAAGGAAAAAAGCAACTCAATTTAGAAGTTATCTAAGGTATTTTTTATCTTCATGACATCCTGTATTACATGTTCCTCCATTTTCTTCCTTAATATATTTTAATGGCATCTCCCATTTACCAAATTTTACCTTGTTTGAAATAAGATAATCAAATACCGAGCCATGAATATTATGACAGATATTGCAATTGTGTCCTTTGTTTCCGCTTAAGTGTATAAAGTGAAGATTTTGATTTCCATTTCTGAAATTTGTTATTGTAGAATCTACTTTATTTTCCATTAATCCGGATTCATGGCATGAAAAACAAAGTGCGAAATTTTCACTTTTTCCATCAGTGTATTGTCCTGAAGGATAAGGTTCAGGCAATAAAAGTGAATTTTTCGAATTGTGCGGATCATGACAAATAACACAACCGTCATTTTTAATTGCACCATGCACGAAATTTCCCTTTTTTAGCATTTTGCCAATATTTTGAAGGATTCCTTTTTCAGTCTGAATATTTTCATTGTGGCAGCTTAAACAAAGTTCCTTTTCTTCAGAAACTAAATAACTTTTCTGGTTTGAGGCATGAGGAGAATGACAATTCGCACATCCTTTTGATTCGGAAATTGCTTTGTGAATAACCGTGGAATTTTCTATATCAGATTGTAAATTAGTATGACAGGTAAAGCATAAAACGGGTGATTTTTCGGTTAAAAGTTTTTCGTTGTCGGAACCATGAGTACTATGACAATTGGCGCAATCATCAGAAAAGGGGGGATGTATATTAGGCAATGCGGCTTCAATTTTTATATTTTCATGACAGCTCACGCATAATTTTGATTTTTCTTCTTTCAAAAAATAGGCTAAGTCTGATTGATGAGGATCGTGGCAGGTATGACAATTCCCATCGAAAGCGGGAACATGTTTGACTTTTTTATTTGCAATGTCCAAATCATGGCATTCAGAGCATATTCGTGGTTTGTTATTTAATAAAAGCGATTTGTTGGCTGACCCATGAGGCGAATGACACACCAAACATTCACCTTCTTTAGCAGGTGCATGAATGTTGCTTTTTGTATAATTTTCGTGACAGGTGAAACAAAGATTGGGCATATCAGCGGTTAATGAAAATCCTTTTACATCAGCCCGCGGATGTTCATTACTATTCCTTAAATGACAGCTTTCGCAGCCCTCTGATGCTGCAGCGTGAATAAAAGGCTGATTAATGATATCCACATGACAATCAGTGCATCTTTTTTCAATAACTTCAGTTTGACAAACTGTTTTTAGCTGAAAAAAATGTAACAGGATTAAAAGTAATAATACTGACTTTTTCACGATGCAACTATTTTAAAATTTACGTCCGATTTGTATATAAGCTCCATTGAAATTAATTTTTTCATCAAGGTAATATCGTTTATAAATCTCCACACCTACGATAACGTATAACTTTCGGTATTCTGTTTTAAACTCTGATCTGCCGGTGACTAAGTCCAAATCAATTCCTTCGCCCTTTTGATTTCGATATGCTAAATTCAAATTTACAGATGATTTATGACTAAAACTGTACGTAATATTTCCTGAAAGATCGGAGTAATTTCGATTAATATCCTCATCAATCATATAATAGTCCCTGATGTTTCCGTTTACCGAATAAAGTAACTTTTCTTTGTAATCTCCATGTAAATTGAGGAAATATCTTGTCATTTTATATGGGGTAATTGTGCTTAAATAATGATCGAATTCTATTCCACCATCGGCAAAACCAACGTCAACAGAGCACCCGTAAAAATATTGTTTCAGATAATTAAGTGTTACAAAATCAGAATACTCCACATTTTTATAGTCCTGAAAAGTAATTGTTGAATAGAGTTTTAAAAATCCCTTGAATAAACTAATATTACCATTTATCCTGTTTGAAAATGCATCATAATTATATGATCCGGATTGCATGGCCATGTAATCGACATAAACCGATGCCCCATTTGATATTTGTCCGCCCGGCATTCTTTGAATTTCCGTAAAATCACCCTGATTAATCAAAATGTAATCAAAATCGGGCCGGTAGATAATTGTTCCTGACAGGTCACGTACAACAACCGTAGTAATGTCAACAAAGGGTTTTTTGAATAAGGTAATATTTCCATCGGTTAAAATATACTGTTCGTTTAATACCGGTATCAAAGAAGGTTCACTATTCATCATATCTTTTAAATACATAAACTGGTAGTTAAGATTAAAATGGCCGGTGGGAATTTTTTTAACGTAATTAATATTGAATTTTGCTGTATTTCTGGTTTCATTGTAATATGTATGATTATTGTTCGAATATTCATAATAGATGCCGGTTATCAGACTTTTAAACAAATAGTGATCAACAGAAGCCGATATTTTATTCAGGATTGAACTCTGATCAGTCATTTGCAGACTGTATAAATTATAATCAGAATTAAAATGTAGTTGATAGGGTAAAATCAGGTTTAAACTTTCAGATACATTAAAAATGTTAAAATTGTTGTCTCCCCTTTGATTGTTATTGTAGATATATGAATGGAAAAGGTATTTTTTTGATGAATCAAAATAAATCTGATTCATCAAACTTGCGTTATTTATCCTGTTTTTTAATTCAAAATTGTTGTATTCCTGCCGGGCATAGTTGCTGTTTGAATATCTCAATTCGTTAAAATCGTTTTTTCCGAATGATTTATAGGTGTTAGCATTAAAGTTTTTCTGATCCATCCGGTATGTAAAGCCTGTTTCAATCTCTGTTTGATTAAATCTCATGTCATCGTAACTAACTGAAACCGGTAATTTTTTTGATTTAAATAACATTGTGCCGCCCCATCTGTTTCCATTCGATTTCAAATTGGTCAGATTTTCCCGGTTACTATAATTTTCGCTAAAATTAAAAAGTGTTGTTAAAGAAACCAGGCTGTTGCTGAAATGGGTCGATGTTATATTTAATGCTTTCAATGTCCTTATTTCGGCACGGTCAGGGGCAACCATATAATTATCCATATTCGATTCGGGGCTGTATTCACCCCCAATATCAAGAGTCATGAAGTTGGGATTCCAAATATAATTTTTTGTGTTTAGAATTATGCCACCGGTAAAATAAGTGCTTTGTTGAAAATCGGTAAAATCCTGAATTGTTGTATGTTGTTCTCTGTACTGGCCCTTTATTTTTAGCTCACCCGATGCATCAGTTAATTTCCATAATCTTTTGGGATATTGTGCATTCTGCGCAAAACTATGCACAGTAACCAGAATCAAAAGCGAATATGTTAAATTTATTTTTAGCAATGTTAGTCTGCTTTAATTTAATATAGACCTGTTTTCACCTCCATGCGGATTATGACAATCGGTGCAGCCAGAATCACCAACATCTGCATGGTTTTCGTTTTTAAATATAAGTTCCTTATCGTGACAATAAAGGCACAAATCCTGTCCTTTTCGAATTAAATTCCCGGTTCCCTCGATATGTGGTGTGTGGCAATCCATGCAATAACCACCTGCAACGGGCCCATGCAAATGCTTAAATTGATTTTTAAAATCATCGTGACATTTATAACAAGCTCCCTTTTGCAGAATAAAGTGGTTTTCGCCACCGTGTGGATTATGGCATGTTATACAATTTGTTTCTTCAGCGATAGAGTGAAATTGGTTTTCTTTTACTGCTTCAGAATCGTGACAATTAAAACAAAGAGACTCTCCGCTTTTTATAAGTAATTTTTCTTCCTTTGACTGATGTGGATTATGGCAATCTGTGCAACTCCCGGCATCAATAGCTCCATGTAATGTTTTGTTGCTGTCATTAAAATCATCGTGGCATTGATAACAAAGAACAGGTTGGTTTTCAATTAGTTTTCCCATTGTACCCTGATCATGGCAACTTGAACATTCTTTCGTTTTATAGGGTTCGTGATAATACATTTCGGGGATTAAAAGAGCAAGGACATTTAAACTATCGGTTTTTAATGAGTCGGTTTGAACTTTTAAACTGTCATTCACAGGTTCCGGAACTCCGTCGAAAAAAAAGGATAATGTTTTATAGTTTTTTTGTGTTGAACATGCAAAAATTAAAATTAAAGCAATCAAAAAAATGTAATATTTGTTTAATCGACGCATCGCTGTAATTTAATTATTTAGGTTCAATTGCACCGTAAACATTTACTTTATCGGGGCCATACTGGTTGGTAATAAATATCAGGTATTTAAGATGAAAATCAGGATCGACAAACTTTTCGTAATATTTTAAATGGTTGTAATCGATTGTTATTCCTGATGGAAGATACATTCCGCCCGGACCATTGTAAGTTCCTCCAAAAAACATCAGCAGGCGGCTCCCTTTATCAAATATCTGGGTATTTTCGAATCCGGCATCAACTACATACAAATTCGATTCATTATCTACTGCAATTCCTTTTGGCCGCACAAATTGCCCCACATTTTTACCATAACTTCCCACTGAATTCAGAAACTCTCCATCGAGAGTGTAGATTTTTATTTTAAAATCGCCAAAATCAGTTACATAAATCTTATTGTCCTGAATATATATGTTGGTTGGCTGGTATAAATTACCAATTTTGTCATCTTCCTTTTTTGGAAATGAAAAAAGGAACTTGTTTCCCTGATCAACATCATAAACATCAACCTGGTTTTTTATATTTACAACCCATATTTTATTGTCATAAACAAAAACATCGGTGGGTTTGTAATCGCCTTCCTGCCCGAAAGCATTAACATAATTGCCCTGTTCATTAAAAATTACAATCTGGCGCCGGTTTCCGTCGGCAATGTATAGAAAGCCCTTTTCATCAACAAAGCAGTTTAAAGGTAATTTTAAAGCTCCTTTACCTTCGGGAACAAAAAAATCAAACTTATTTTTTTCCAAATCAATAATTTCCAATCCTCCAATGTCAATATCGCATATATAAATTTTGTTTTTATTTATTTCGATACCCATAGGTTTGGAAATGATTTTAGGACCTTCTTCCCCAAAAATGGTTTTCATAACTTTATTTTGGCCGCCGGTTACATCGGTAGAACTGCTGTAACTGGTGAGATATTGAATTCGGGCTGTATCGGGTGGGGCAGGATAAATAACAAGCGTTTTTCCTTTTTTTGAATTGTGTTTTGTGGTTGAACACGAATTAAAAAAAACTATTCCTGTAACAAAAAAGAATATAAAAACAATTAATCTGAAATTCATACCTGAGATTTTATAATGATATTAAAAAAAAAGGCGATTCTCCAATCGCCCTTTTTAACTTAATTATATTAAGTTATGAAATACAACAATTTTTATTTATCATGACATGTTAAGCAAAGGGCGCTGGCTGCATTCGATTTTCTCAGCAAATTATCAAATCCTGCTCCGTTATGAACATCATGACACGATGCACATTCCATTTTTCCGGCAAAAAGCAGGTCTGCAGTTATTGTTGAACCAAGACCCGAGTTTGCAGTTGAAGGATCATGCAATCCTCCGTCAGTAGTTGCCAAAGCTGTGTTGTAAGTAATGGAAATGGGATGATCGTTTCTTAGGTCGGTTCCGATTAGTGAACCACCTGAAAGAATATCATTTCCATTGGTGATATTGCCATAATTTTCAACGGCAACAGTACCATCATGGCAGCTTAAACATAGTTTTGAACTGGCGCCCGGCTGTCCGGCAGTAGCAGTAAAGGTAGGTGATGAATAAACCTGAAAAGTAGCCGTTGTAACCTGGTGGTTCCACAATGGAGCTTCGGCAACAGCCATGTTTGCGTTGTGGGGTGTGTGGCAAACAATACAAATTTCGCCTGAATTATTCCAATTGTCATCGGAGAAATCGTGGGCTGAACCTGAAATGTTTTGGCCAAAACTAGCCTGAGCAAGACAGGCCACAAAAAAGAGAACTGAGTAAATACGAATTGATTTCATAATGATTATTTTAATGTTAAAACTAATTTAAGTGATTAGGTTGTCCATGTGCCTAACTACTTAAATAAATTTTCAATAATCGTGCCTATTTTTATAAGTTGCTTTAAATTAAATAGTTGCACAAATATCGAATAATGTATTATTATCAATTTGATAATAAAGTTTAAAAGTTTTTAATATAGATAAACTTTTATTTTGTTCCGATTTTGAAAGCAACAATGCTAAACAATTGAAAATCATTAATTAATGAATGAAATTTTTAAAAATAACCACCTTAAATCAAAAAATTAATAATAAATTATAATATTCATTGAGTGGGTTAAATGCCCCAATTGAATGGGTTATTTAACCCATTCAAAGGGAAGTAAAGAGTTATCCAGGTAAACACTGAAAATCTTTATAAATTATGCTTTTTTATTTTGTAACGAAGGGTATCTCTTGATATGTGTAAAAGTCTTGCTGCCAAAGTTTGATTGGCACCTGCTTTTGCCAGCGCCCTTTGAATGGCTTCCTTTTCAAGTTCATCAAGTGAAATACCCTCTTCCGGAAATTCGAACAAATAAGAAGGACTTTTTGAGGATTCGGTTTTATTTTTGCTGGCTTTGTCATAATTTACTGCAATTTCGGCTGGTAAACTATTAATTTGCAATGTGTTCACCGATTCAAGAATTACGGCTCTTTCCAAAACATTTCGTAATTCTCTTACATTTCCCGGCCAGTTATAATTCAATAACATTTTTTCTGCAACAGTGTCTATAGCAGTAATGTTTTTATGAAATAACCTGTTAAAATATGAAAGATAATAATTTAGCAAAGATAGTATATCTCCTTTTCTTTCACGGAGAGGTGGTATTTCGATTTGAAATATCTGTAACCGGTAATAAAGATCTTCTCTAAAATTTTTATTATCGATTGATTCTTTCAGATTTTTATTTGTAGCTGCAATAATTCGTACATTAACCTCTATATCTTTTGTTCCACCAAGTCGTCGGATATATCTGTTTTCTAAAACTCCCAGCAGTTTTACCTGGGTTGAATAGTTGATTTCACCTATTTCATCAAGGAACACAGTTCCACCTTCAGCGATTTCAAAAAAGCCCTTTTTAAGTTGTTTCGCATCGGTAAAAGCTCCCTTCTCATGGCCGAATAATTCGCTTTCAAGCAATGTGTCGGGTAACGATGAACAGTTTATAGTTACAAAAGGTCTTGTTTTTCGATTACTCTCATTATGAATTGCACGCGCAAAAATGTCTTTCCCCGTGCCACTTTCGCCCAGCAATAAAATGGTTGTGGTTTCTGTTTTTGAAATTTTTTTTGCAATCTGAATTATTTGTTTGGTAATCGGTGATTCGTGAATAATATCATCGAAAGTAAAATCTTCTTTTTTTTGTCTCCTTAATAATATGAGTTCGTTATTTACATTTACCTTTTCAGCAATTTTATCGATTATTACATAAATTTCATCAAACTGAAAGGGTTTTCTAATGTACTCCAACGCTCCCTTTTTCATCGCTTCAACGGCTACATCAACCGACTCGAATGCAGTCATGAAAATAATATTGACATCTTCGTTAATTGCTTTAAACCGGCTAATTAATTCTAATCCTTGAATGCCAGGCAAATGATTATCAAGAAATACAATCTCCGGATAGTTTTCTTCAAATAGGATTAATCCTTCTTCGCCCGATTCGGCAGTAATAACCGAATAACCTTTTGCTGAAAGCTTTTTTTCAAACGACCAGCAAATCAGTTTTTCATCGTCGATTACCAATATTTTTAAATGTTTCATTTGCATAGTTAAAATCTTTTTTTGAACTAGTAAAACATGGTTGAAATGGTTTTAAATTAGTCGAACATTTGATTTAAAACAATTCAAATCCATAATTATTATTTCAAACAAAACATCCGTTAAACCCTTTCCACAGGCAAGAAAATGAAAAAAGTACAGCCTTCTCCTGAATTATTTTCAACCTTGATATCACCATTATGAATATCGATAATATCTTTAACTATGGCTAATCCCAAGCCGGTTCCTTCATTTCGGGTGGTAAAAAACGGATGAAAAATTTTTGATTTTAAATTTTCCGGAATCCCTTTACCCGTGTCGCAAACAGAGATTTTTACCCATTTGTCAGTTTTGACATAATTTGTTTTAAAAGTAATAATCCCTGTCTTTTGTATTGATTGTATTGCATTGATTCCTAAATTAAGCAATACATCTTCTATTTGAGCATAATCAAATTTAAAAATTGGTAAATCTTCCTGTAATTCAAGTTTAAAGGTAATTTGTTTATTATGTGCATGGTTTTCAAGAAAAAATACAAGCGATTTAATAAGTCCGTTTATATCGCTTTCCTGCAAATTAATATCCTTTTGACGCGAAAATTTTAATAAATCGGTAATTGCATTATTTACCCTGTTGGCCTGTCTTTGTACTTCATTTAAAACCGATTTGTTTTTGTCGTCATTATTTTCAGAATTAATAATTTCGATTGCATTTGCTATTCCGGTTATTGGATTTCTGATTTCATGCGCCAGTCGGGAAGCCATTTCGCCTATCGTTGCCAGCTTGTAATTGTTTCTTAATTCATTTTTATGAAAGATCTGCAATTCATTTTGTGTATTTTGAAATTTGTCCAACATCAAATTAAAACTTAATCCAAGCTGCCCAAGTTCTTTTGTTTCCGGAATCGACAATCTTTTATACAGGTCGCCCTGATTTACGGCATTTATGGTTGAATAAAATTCGTTTAAAGCTTTCCTAATAAATTTATAATGTATAAACATAATTATTCCACCCAGGAAAAGTAACATTGTCAACGTAAAAAAGAAACTGAATTTCCTTGTATAAACAATACTTTGAATAGAATTTTCGGGTAAAAAGTCAACGATGATTGTACCAATATTATTAATTGATTGAGGGTGGCACTGGTAACAGGCTGGTGTATTTTGCATAGGTATAAATACTCGGTTATATTTATTTTTTCCAGAACCAACAGAATTTATTACAATTGAATTGTTTGACGATAAAACACTTTTAATGTATAATGAATCAAATGTATTTTGATTTAATCCTTTTGGATAAACCAAGGTGTATTTTGAATTTAATAAATATGCGTTTTGCACATTTTTGTTGCTAACAGCGCTATCCATTATAGTATAAATAATTTTTCCTTCGTTTTTTCCCAGCGTACTATAAAATTCACTTTTTAATAAAGTCAGGGCTGATATCGTATTTTTGTTGTGCTCTTCATGAATTATTTTTGAAATCGAATAATTGTAAAAATAGAAAGCAACAAATGAGATTAAAGCAACAACAGTTACCATTATAACTGTAATTTTCGAGCGAAAGGTTTTAAGCCCTTTTTTCATCTGTCATTTATGGTTTATAACTTAATGGATTGTGATTCTCGCCATGGCAGGTAAGATAACATCTTCCTGTTCTGTTTCCTGTATCTTCAAATCTTAGTATTCCACTACTGCTGGGAGTTACAATACTTAAATCGAAGTTAATCAAATTTGTATTGTACATGACATTCCCCTGTGAGTTACTAATACCGTGCGGATCGTGGCAGGCATTGCAAGGTGTATCTTCACCGGCAATATGTTTATCATGTTCTTTAAATGATGCGTTACCGAGTATTGATGTACGGCTATGACAACTATAACAAAGCGCATAATTTTGAGCTGATTCCGCAGTATTATCTGCCTTTAAATACTGGTATTTCAAGATGGCGGGATAAATTGAACCATGCGGGCCAGCCGGTGAATTTGCACCATTACTTGCATGGCAATCGGTGCAATAAATGATACTTGAAACCGTGTAAGGAGCAATTAAACTCGGCGCGCTCGTATTTTTACCAATTCCTGCCACAGGATGATAAGATATGCTGTTTAAGTCAAATTCAAGACGGGTGTTGTTTTGTGAAATTTGCCTTGAAGTTAAACTTGCCGACAGTGAATTTTCAGCATGACACCGGTAACACAATTCATATTCAAAAGAAATAGGATTTACAGCAATTCCACTTTGATTAATACCTGCAACTCCGGCAAGCGTACCGTTTGCGTTTGGAGCATTGGCTGTTGTTCCTTTTGAAGCATGCGGATTATGGCAATCCTGGCATTCAACATGTTTTGAACTTACCAATACACTTTCATTTGGAATATGAATTTGGTTGTAACCAGTTACGTTATGTTTGTAAGGTTTGGCAAAATCGGTAGCAATATTTTTGGCAGAATTAGCCACATTTCCATTGTGACAATCCAGACAGTTGTTTTCTTCGAGGCTCGATTTCATAAGACGTGCCCGGCCATTGGCATTGTGTGATTCATGACAGTTGGCGCATGCGTTTTGCGAAACACTGGAATACGGTGTTTCAATATGCGCCCACGGATTTGTTCCGGAACCATTCCAATTCGCCGATGAAGTGCGGTGAGTTGAATTACTCCAGTAATTATAATCGTGGCATTTAAGACATATATCGGAAAACTCTTTGGATGCGACCAGAAATTTACCATACATATTATTGTGTGCATTATGACATGATGTGCATTGTAATTTACTGTTTTCGTCGAGTGTTGCCGGATAAACCGGGGGATATTTCAAATGACCGTCGCCGCTGGCAAGTGATGAATTAAATACAAATGATACCGGATGATCGTCAGACAAATCGGTACCAACGAGTCCCCTACTGCCAGCGGGCATTTTTGTTCCATTACCATCAAATATATCTGTTGATCTGCTCAAAACATTTCCTAATGCAATTGTTCCGTCATGGCACGAAAGACACACCAGTGAAGAACCGTCGGGTTGGCCGGTTGTCGCATTAAATGTGCTGCTAACCGAATTATTGTAAATTGTATATGGATAAATACTATTATTTCTATTCCACAGAGGAACCTGAGGATTGCTGTTGTGAGGGGTATGACAAAATATGCAAATTTCAGATTCTGAAGTTGATTTAAGAGATCCCGGTCCACTGACTGATAAGTTGTGTTTTGAGTTGATTATAGACTGTGCAAAAACAAATGCGGGAATTCCGGTGATAATATATAAAACCAGAAAAAAGCGTAATTTCATCGCGACTGATTTAATGTTTTCAAGTATCCATATCAAATTGAACAGCAATTGCTTTAGATTATTCAGAAACTTCCAATTTGAAAATCTGAATTCGAGCGTTATAACTGTCAGCTAAATAAATATAATTTTTATTGTCGATGTACAAACCAACAGGCATCAATAATTCTTCCCTGCCAACTCCCTTTGTTCCAAAAACAGATAGCAGCTTACCGGTTTTATCAAATATTTGAACGTTATTAAATAAGGCATCGGCAACATAAATATGCCCGTATGTATCGGTTGCAATTCCTTTGGGCCGGGCAAAACTACCAAAAGCATCGCCGGCTTCTCCAAAAATGCCAATTAATTCTCCATCACTGTTAAACATCTGCACCCGTGAATTTAGAGTGTCAATTACATAAATTATACCTAAATTATCAATCCATATAAAAGTTGGAAAATTAAATTCTCCCGGAGCATTTCCCCTGTGCCCAACATATTTAATTATTTCTCCCTTTTCATTTAGCACAGCAATTCTGTGTGAATTTGTTTCAACTACCCAAATCTCTTTATTTACAATGGAATAGGCAATACCGGTGGGTTTGTCCAGATGGAGGGAATCGTTAAGGATCCGGAATGTATTTTTTTTGACATCAATGATGAAAACAGCATTCAATTTAGAATCGGTAAAAAGAATGTTGTTTGCAGATAAAAAGCAACTTCCCACCAATGACGGGAATATTACATCTTTATTATTTTTGAATTGGGTTATTTCACCCACTCCATCAACTGCCTTCACAATTGCACCATTCCCTTGATCAAATATCCATAATGAGTCGGGAGTATTTGCGAGTAATGTCATTGGTCGTATCAGGGTGGATGGTTTTTTCCCAAAAATCAAGTTTGAGAACCAATTTTTCTTTTTTGACTGATTGGGATATAGTTCTGAAGTTTCGCTGGCTTTCTTATTATTCTTTATTTCGGAAGTGAATTGGCCAACGTATGTAATTGTAAATTGTTTTTCAGATTGATCGTTTGATTTATTTGAGTTTTCCTGGCTGGTAGAATTGGCAGTTTGCAAAAAAATAATTCCGATTATAAGAAATGATTCTATAAGGAAACTACTCTTTGCCATATTTTGGTTTTTATTGATTATTAATTTTGAAAATTCTTTACAACGAAATAAATACATATTCAATTTTGAATTTCATCGAATCCAATAAGGTGGTTGAAAATCTTTTACTATAAAAGTTACTTAACTATTTTGCCATCCTCCATGAGTACATTGAAAAAGTACCCAGAACCAAAATCTTTATCCAATACAATTTTGCCTTCAATAGTTATAACTTCACCTTCTTTAGTTTCCATAACTGATGTAGCGGTAAAGTCGAACCCGGATGAATTTTCGGAGCCGTCTTTAAGGTGAATCCAATTTCTGCTCATTATACCCGGATTGTATTTTGTGACTTGTCCTCTAACCTTTACAATCTTATTTTCATATTTTTTTTTATTCAAATACAATTCGCCAATAGTTATTCCATTTTCGGGTGTTACAATATTTATTTCGGGTGTGGTTGCATTTGATTTTGAAGTTTCTAATTGCTTTTTTCCTCCTTCAATCTCATCCGGACTAACAACTCCCTGCAAAAAAAGTATTGAAGTAAAAATTCGGTTTAATTCTTTACTCTTAAAATCTTTCATTTCCATTCCTCCCTGGTAATAGTAAATTTCATCTTTATACACATCTTTCCTTGGTATTGCCAGCCATTTCATTTTATTTTCTTCATCAACCAAAAGATAAGTATATGAAGTTGTGTGTAAAACTGAGTCAACAACTACTTTGTGAACATTTGGGTGGCTTTTACCCGATTTATTGGAATTCTGAGAAAAGCTTATAAATATTGTATTACAAACAATTATAATTGTACTTAGTAAAACTTTAAAACTTTTATTTCCTGTAATTTTTCCTGAAATCATAATTGAAGTTTTGTATTGAATAAAAACCAATAATACTAAAATTATTAAAGTATTAAAATCTTTAAAAGCAACTTCTATATAACAATGAAAAAGTTGAACTTCAGTTTAAATTTATGATTTAGATGAAAAAAGGAGTGAATCTTTACTGCCTCATCCTCTTCAAAAATCATTTTAGTACAGCGCAGAATGACAGCTTGAACAAAGTTCGGTTTGCCAGACATCGCCAATATCCACGGGGTGAATGAATTCAAGCAACGAATCGCCATTTGCAAATTCCATATTATCGGCAGTTCCCTGTGCTTTTATGTTGTGGCACAAATTGCAGTCTTTGGAAATTACCCGGCCAGCGTCGGTTGCATGCCGGTTATTGTGACAACGGTAACAACCATTTGATTCCATGTGTCCAAGGTTATTGGGATAAGCTTTCCAACTTGACTTCATGAACGGAAAGATATTGTTTGCATATTGATTTTTCATTTCGGCAATGGCAGCATCCACATCAGTTTTACGCGTCTGAAGAATCTCGGGGTAGGAGGAAGCGTAAAAATCGTTTACAACATTGCCAATAGCCATAAAAGCACTGTCTTTGGTTGAATACTCCGGATAAAGAACCTGCATTGCTATTGATTTTATTCCCGGCAGTGTTTTTGAAATTTTTCCTGACCACATCGAATTATCGATGAAATTCTGGGGTGCGTTGTAGTTATGTGAAGGCCGGTTATGACAATCAAGACAATCCATTACCCTGACTTCAAGTGAATCGAGTTTCTCCTGGCTCAGTCCCAGTTCATTATCAAGATAAATATAACTTTCACCGGTAGTTGTATTTGTGTATTTCACCCATGGAATCTCCTGACGATTTCCTTCCAACGCTTTGTATTCAATTTTTACATCAGGACTGATGTGCTGGTGTATTCCTTTTGCAACACCTTCAGCAGTAGATATCGTACTTGTTTTAACAAGCATGTGGCGAATCACTTCTGTGTTGGTTTCGTCGGTCAGATACGAATGTTTTACACGTAGTTTATTATCGTAAAATTTCTGCGGCCAATGGCATTTTTCGCAGGTTTCCTGTGCCGGACGGAGGTTGGCAATTGGTGTTGGAATAGGTTGTGGATACTTTTTTGCAATAACCGAATAAACCTGGTACAACCCTGATAATTTACTTTTTACATACCAGCTGGCGCCTGCACCAACGTGGCATTCCACGCAGGCTACCCGTTCATGGGCCGACCCGTGATAGGTTGTATATTCAGGTTCCATCACTTTGTGGCATAACTTACCGCAAAACTCAACCGATTCGGTATAGTGAAACGCTTCATAACTTCCAACAGACGAAATAATAAGAAGAAATATGGTACCAACAATAAAAATTATACCGGCATTTCGGGTGGTTTCAACGTTGAAATCAAGTACCGGCCAGTTTAATTCTTTCCCTTCCTGACTGGCCTTTTTGGCTTTCACCTTGTTTATCCTCATTCCAATGGGAATGAGCAATAAACCAACCACCATAAATCCGGGTAAAATGATATAAATAAAAAGCCCGATATACGACCCGCCAAAACCAAAGGCTATATTAAGCAAAAAGAGAGAGAGAATGCAGGCCAGGTTAAAAACAGCCAAAACAGCACCGCTAATCGATACCCAGTTTCTGATTGATGATGGTAATTTCATACTATAAATTTTTACTGTTTTAAACTTATTGTTTCCGTTTTACAAAAATGTATAAAAAGGCTGAAAATCCAAGATACATCAACAATTTAGATGAGTTCTTTATAACATTCGATATAGTGAAATATGGTTTATAAGGCTAATGAAATATCAATGAATAAATGATTAAAACAACTAAAATTACTCCTGTACCCAGTGCCAGGAAACCAAATGTTTTTACAAGCTTCATTTTCTTCTTCGAGAATTCCCTTTCAACCACATATTTATCCAGTTTACCTGATTGTACCAACCTTTCGTAGTCGCGCGGCCTGTCATGTTTGTACTCTTCAAGAGGAACATGGCCGGTGAAAATTACGGTATCCATCGGAAATGACTCAGGACGGAGATGTGTATTAAAGAAATGAATTGTAAATATGAATCCAACAGCAAGTAACGCTTCATCACTGTGAATGATCTGTGCGACATTTATAAACCATCCGGGGAATATCTTTGTAAAAAACACGGGGAACCAAAGCATTAATCCTGTAAATCCAATAATTGCAACCCCCCAGAAAACAGCAAAATAGTCGAATTTTTCCCAGTAGGTCCAGCGTCCGTATTGCGGGCGTTTCCCGGCACCGACAAACCATTTCATTGATGCCCAGAAATCTTTGACATCCTGCGCGTTGAACATGAGCGTATTGCTTCCGAAAATGAAGTTTTTCAGTTTTAATCCTTTCGATTTTTTTATTTTGAATAACGATATAACATGGTAAATAAAATATCCGAATGTTACAACTGCTGCAATCCTGTGAAGAACACCTGCAACATGAGCCCCGCCAATTAACTTAGCCAGGAATTTTGCCCAATCCATGTAGGCAAATTTCAGTATCATTCCCGTAAGGGCCAGTGTAAGAAAGCTAACGATTACAAACAAGTGCGTAATTCTCTGGGTTTGTGTAAAACGCCTGATATATTGTTGTTTACCTTCAACTTTTGCGTGTTTTCGTTTTTTAATCATTTGCCCAACCGAACGGGGAAACCAAAGCAAAGTGTGAAGCCCGAAAAACAGAAAAACACTAAGCAGCAATCCGGTCATACCCCAGAATGTATAATAAAGCCACGGAAATTTTTCTTTGTTGTAATGTGTTGCATGCGACAGATATCCCGCAAATTTCATGTTGGCATCTTCATGGCATTTCTGACAGGTTTTTACAATATTCCTTGGGCCAATGGTTGAATTTGGATTGTCCATTTTGTAAATATTGTGTGCGCCATGACAATCAGAACACCGAGCAGCCTGCTGATAACCAAGTTGATGTACTTTCCCGTGATAGGTTTCGAGATAAGTTTCGGCCAATTTTTCATGACATTTTCCGCATTGCTGGGTAATTTCATTCATGAACTTATCTTCGTGAACATTCGAAATATTGTGTGCAGTATGACATGATTCGCAGGTTGGAAGCTTAAGATCTTTATTCTCATCCTTGTATCCGTGATCACTGGCTTCAAACTGATCATAAATACCTTTGTGGCATTTTCCGCAGGTTGCTGCAAGATTTTTTGGATTTACCGATGAACGTTCATCCGATTGTTTCAGGTTGTGATGGGTTGTGTGGCAGTCGGTGCAAATGGCAGTCGATAAAAGCCCTTTTTCTTCAAGACTTTTTCCATGTACACTTGTAGAATAGTCATGCAGTGCATTCTTCTCTGTCAAATCAGTTCCAACTAAAGCTTTCCCATCGTTTTGATGACATTTTCCGCATAATCCCGGAACAGCAGATCTGAATACAGGCGAAGTTTCGTCGGATTTTGATTTTACCAGGTGAGTTCCGTGACATTCAGTGCAGTACGGTGCATTTTCCTGTTTTCTGTCATACGCTTGTCCATGGCCGCTTGAAGCATAAATATCGGCAACTTCAGCATGACAGCTTGAACAATCAACTTTGTCTGCGGTTTCACAAGGCCGTGTAATATTAGGTGTTATATCAGAATGGCATTTTACACAGGTAATACTTTTATGTACTGAGTTTGCAATATTTGTTACTTCTACTTTCAATGAAACTTCCTTACCATCAACTATTTTATGTACGCTTTCCCTTTCGTGACAAACCAGACAGGTTTTATCCGTAATGTTATCCAGTACATTTCGCAGTTCAACTTTATGTGGAGGATGGCAATCGGTACAGGCAGGTATGGCTCCGGGGCTTTTTTCCCAAAGGGTTTTGTTTATAATTTTAACATGAACATCTTCAATGCGTGCATGGCAGGTCATACAGGTAGATGCAATGTTTTTTCTCGAAACCATCGAGTTCAGATTGGTATGCGGCAAAATTTTGTGATTACCATGACAATCGTTGCAAGTGGCTGTAACCGTCAAACCTTTCTGGAATAATCCCACACCATGCGTTCCCTGGCTGTAGTTTTCAAGAATATTGTGCTGCGAAACATTGTACCCTCTTGCAACCGGAGCTCCTTCTTTATGGCACTGACCACAAAGAACGGGAATGTTCATTTTGTATGTTTTGGATTTAGGGTCCTTGGGATGTAATATTTGATGTGAACCATGACATTCCTTACAAGTTGGTGCATTTTTATCATTTCTTTTTAGAGCTGCCCCGTGAATTCCTTCCATAAATTCATTCATAGGTCCGTCATGGCAATCACCACAATTCACTGGCGTCATATTTTCGGGATGTGGAAAATCTGTAACAGCAGCTTCTGAATGGCAAAATGTGCATTCAAGTGAACTGTGAACTGAGTTGTTTAGCGCCTCTGGTTTTACATATAATGAAACCTTTTTGCCTGATCTTATTTTTGATAATTCAGGATCATTGTGGCACCCAAGACAATCGTCATTGGTTTGCGAAAATGACTGTAATGAACCAAATAACAAGAATACAACTGCCAGTAACAAATTAATCCATTTTGCAGAAAGTTGGCATAAACTGATATTTCCAGTTAAAAGGGGTTTTAAAATTTTTGATTTCCAGATTATCAAACCTTTCATATTCAAATTATTATTGTATTCCTGAAATAAGCTCTCACTTTTAATGAATATTATGCCAGCCGGTAATGATACTTTTAAAATTTTCAACGGGTGATTTGCCGATTGAAGCAACGTAAAGGTGGATTATTAAAAATACCGAAATAAAAAAGCCAACAGCAGAATGAACAACAGCAGTTACAAATACTCCGCTTAAAGTGTAAATATTCTCAATAATAATTTCAGGAAATAATAATGCAAAGCCCGAAATTATTACAATTGGAACAAACAGATACATTACGGCCACATACGCGTATTTTTGCAACGGATTAAATTTTCTTTTTTCAGAAAGAGGGTAGGGCGCTTTCATGCCGCGAAACATTCCGTATGCGTAATAATAGGCTTGTTTCATTGGGCGTTTCAAAAATCCCTGTGGTTTTATAAGGTAAAACTTAACGTTTTTGGTTAAAATATTTCCAAAAAAGAAAAACAAATAATTGAGTGATATTACAATACCGGAGATATTATGAATATTTACGGCCAAACCGAAATTCATAAACGACGAATCAACTCCCGACTGCATTGCAAATCCGGTAACAATAAGAAGTATTATTCCCAATGCGTTAACAGCGTGCCAGATACGTAACCAAAAAGGGTAGAAATATAACTTTGTATTTTCTGAGTTCATATTTTTATTTTTTTAAATATCTGAAAAACAAGTGCGTAAGCATTACCGCAATAGTCAGAAAGAAAATGATGTAACTTAATTTTTTAAGTAATGGAAATTGCTGCGAACCTATTACGTAAGATGGATTGGAAAGAATAGATTTTACCGATGCACTGTCGCCTCTGTTTTGCAGGTTCGTGTACTTGTAAAGCGAAGCTTTTAACCTTGAATCAGAATTATGACATTCAGCACATTTTCTAACAGCCAGATCCTTACTCAAAATATTGTGCGATACCATCAAACTGTCAGCCACTTCTGTATGGCATTCAATACATCTGACATGTTTAAAATGAAGTTCCTGGTTGGGCAGCCAGTCATGAACTTGTACTAACTCAGGTTTATCCTTCCCTGCTATGAGATTGTATTTATTCATATCATTATGGCACGAGAGGCATAAACTGTTGCTGTATTCAACAATTTCAAGCACATCTCCACTGTTTCTGGCCGTTGGATGATAAGTGTGCTGGTTGTGGCATTTTCCGCAAGTGAAATCTTCTCCGCTAACTTTAAAGTGAACACTTTTCTGAAATTCTTCATTAATCCTTTCAAACTGATACGTGGCATAAGTAGGATCGCCGCCATGACAATCGAGACAGGAAGACA
>DATITY010000295.1:0-6510 GCA_035467235.1 Draconibacterium sp.
TTACTGCACTTTTTTAATGTACTGCCGCTCTTTTTGGTTTTGCCTTTTACTTTCAAATCGGCTGTAAACGAGATGGAAACACCTGTTTTAATCGCCTGGCTGGCCTCTTTGTTTCTGATGATTTTTGTTAATCACTTTCTGGCCATTTACATCAAGTGGCGAACCAACGAATCGAACTGGTTTTTCTATGGATTTCTGGCGCTGGCTGCCGGAGTATTTGCAATTGACCATTTCGGAATTTTTGATATTAATGGAAACTTCGGAAAGATATTCGATTATATTGTGCAACAACCACTTGCAGTATTTGTTTTTCCGGTTTTAATCCTGCTGCTTTACAATTTAAACTTCAAATTTCTTTTGAGCCGCTTTTTCCTTGACGAACTTTCGCAAAAGAAAAAGGAGGATTTAACACACGATTTTTCGTGGCTGAACCAGGTTGGTGAATATGGGAAAATGCTTTCGCTCGAAGTAAAAATGATAACCCGAAACAAACGTCCGCGTACCACCATAGTGATGTCGATATTGTTTATTTTTTACGGATTATTGCTTTACAAGGATTACAACGACAAAACACCTGAGGTAATTTTAGTATTTGGCGGAATGTTTATGACCGGCGTTTTTGGGATGATGTACGGCCAGTTTTTCCCAGCCTGGCACAGCCGTTATTACCCATTTTTAATGGCCCAAAACGTGAAAATGAAACAGATTCTTCAGTCTGCATTTTTTCTGATGGCGGTCACCAACGTTGTGTTTTACCTGCTTTCGCTTGGTTATATGTTTATTACGCCGAAAGTACTTTATATTCATTTGGTGGTTATGTTGTACAATATTGGAGTAAACACCTTTGTTGTTTTTGCCCTGGGATTAAACAGCCGCAAAGCCATCGATTTGGAACAACGTGCCATGTTTAACTACCAGGGAATGAGCGCTACCAACTGGCTGATCACTTTCCCTATCTTATTCGGGCCGATGGCAGTTTACGGAATCCTGACCTTTTTGCTTGGAAATATTACTGCCTATTTTGTTGTTGGCGCACTTGGATTGCTTGGCATAATTTTTCACCCGCGGTTAATCGACTTTTTCACCAAACAATATTTAAAACGAAAACATACGATGATTGCAGCTTATAAATCCAGTTAAACGATTTTTCAATAAATCACAATTAGTCACAACAAATCACTTTGAATTTCAATAAATCACAACAAATAACTATAAATCACATTTTTCCATGATACAAATTACAAATCTTCAAAAAGCCTACGCCGGAACCACAGTTCTCGATATCGCAGATTTAAAAATTGAAAGAGGAGAAGTTTTCGGACTGGTCGGAAACAACGGCGCCGGAAAAACCACGCTGTTTTCGCTGATTCTCGATTTAATCCGGGCAACAAGAGGTAAAGTAACTATTAACGAAATTCCGGTGGCGAAATCGGAAGAGTGGAAAGAAATTACCGGCGCATACATCGACGAAACTTTTACTATCGGGTATCTCACTCCCGACGAGTATTTCAATTTTATTGGTGAATTGCGCGGGATGAATGCCAACGATATAGCTGGTTTCCTGGCCAATTTTAAGGATTTTTTTAACGATGAAATTTTAGGTAAGAAAAAATTCATCCGCGACCTTTCGAAAGGAAATCAGAAAAAAGTGGGCGTTGTGGGCGCAATCATGGGTAATCCCGAACTGGTGGTTTTAGACGAACCGTTTGCCAATCTCGACCCCACTTCACAGTTTCAGCTTCGGAAAATTATAAAGGAAATCGCAGGCGGAGATGGAAAAACTTTCCTGATTTCGAGCCACGACCTCGACCATGTTACCGATGTTTGCTCACGCATAGTGATACTTCAAAAGGGAAAAGTAATTCGTGATGTTCAAAAAACAAGTTCAACTTTGGCTGAGCTGGAAGAGTTTTTTACCGGGGTAAAAGTCGAAAAATCGTTTTTGGAGGATTAAAAACACAAAAAACCTCTTTTTCTGAAAATATAATAAGATGGCGCAACCTTTCTCTTATCAATACCATCTTGAAAAAAACCAACAACCTGACCATGAAATATCTTTGTTTGTTCTTGTTCACCTTTTTGATAACCGCGCCAATCTTTTCACAGCATTTTACTTTTGGGTTCGAAAACGGGATTAATTTTTCGAATTTAAGGCAATCGCAAGGAAATACACATTATGCTTCGCAACCTGGACCAGTGAATGGAATCTTTGTAATATACGAACCGGTTCATTGGTTGGTGTTGCAATCAGGAGTAAACCATACATCATTTTATTTCAACAAAAATGTGTACAACTATTATTACCCCGATTATTATTGGCTTTCCTCTTCTTCTTATTACCCAACTTCTTCAATGATTGCCCCAACTTATTTTCATGACGAATCAAAATTCAGTTTTTTGCGTTTACCGCTATTGGTAAAATTTAAAACACAGGGCAGGTTGAGCGCTGAATTTGGCGGTGGCGCTTATTACGCCATCTTAACCAACGACGAGTTTCGTGGAAAGGACAAGGATATTCGAACAGAAGCATACCAAAACGAACAATTCCCGCCAATGAACGACTGGGGCTGGATTCTTGCCGGTTCGCTCAATTACCGGATTACAGGCAGGTGGAATATTTTTGCATCAGGCCAAATCACAACCGGACATGAAACTTACATCGACAATGTTGAAGGGAAAATCGGGTCAACCGAGTTTACTTTTGGAGTGGGTTACAAACCGTTTAAAAATGAGTTTCAAACTTCAAAAAATGACTCGGCAAACCATAAAATGAACATTATACCACACATTGGCATCAACATTTCCAACACCCGAAGCACTGAAAATAAAGACGAATATCAGTCAGCAACAGGTTTATCGGCTGGCGTTTCGGTGAATTTCCCGATTGGCCCGAATGTTTCTCTCCTTAGCGGTGTTTGGTTCGAGCAAAAAGGATACGGGCTGAATTACGCGGGCAGTAACAGTTTTATTTATCAACCTCCAAAGCAATTCGAAACCCAGAATCCGCCATCCACCAGTTCCGTTGTAAGTTTGGATTATCTTACTTTCCCCTTTATGTTTGAAATCGGGTTTGGGAAAAAGTTTAAGTCGAACATTAATTTTGGCGCATATTATTCGTGGCTTCAAAATGCCTTTTCGCAGGGCGAACGCATTGAAACCACAAATTATGGTGAAGGTTACCGGGTTTCTAAGAACTATTTCGCCGAAAACCTGGAGCAGTGGTTTGACAAAAGCGATGCAGGTTTTATGATTGGTTACCGCATCGAAATGTCTGTTTTCAGTTGGGTCAGTGTTTTCCTCGCGGCGAACCAGTCGCTTGGAGCGGTTGACATTCTTAAAAATATTGACAACCTGCAAACCTATCCGCAGTTTTCAATCGAGGATAAAATGTATAACCGATCGACAACGGTAATGATGGGTTTAACGATTCCGGTAACACAAAAATAGCCCAAAATGAAAAAGATAATCTACTGTCTGATAATGGCTAATGTGTTTTTTGCATGCGAGCAATACCCAATGCCGGGAACCGAAACCATCGAAGCGTTCAGTTTTGTAATTCTGGGCAATAACCAGTCGGCTGAAAGCGGCGAATATCTCCAAAACGAAGTCGGCGTACAAATCATGCTCGAAAGTTTGATTCCTCAGCCAACGCAAAAATTTCATGCTGAACTCGAAGTTACACAAGGAGGAGGCACACTCGAAAAAACAACAATTGACGCCGACAGTAACGGTAAAATGCTAACCCGCTGGAAACTGGGGAACGAAAAAAACCAGCAAACCATGAAAGGCAAAATTTTCGATGCCGATGGCCGTTATTACTCCGAATTTACCATCAACGCAAATGCCTTTTTCCCCGATAAATGGAATACGATAACCACAGGTTTTTTAGTTGGAATACAAGACATGGTGAGTGACACAATAAACCAGCGTTCGATGTTGATTTCTGGTATGGATTTGTATAAAAAAGAAGGTTCAAAAGGTAAGTTTTATGAATGGGAAAAAATTCAGGGGTTCAGCTACCCATATAATTTTAAGGACATCGAAATAAACAGCAGAGGTGAAGTTTTTGGCGGAAGCTGGGATGGCAATCTTTACAAAAGTACTGACTGGGGCCAAAACTGGACTCTGATTTCAAGACCAATTGCAGACAATATTTACAATTTTGAACTTTCAATTTCAAGCGACGACTACATTTGGGTGAGCCGGTGGGATAAAGATATGTATTGTTCCAAAGACGAAGGAAAATCATGGCATAAAGATACATCAAGCACTGCATCAAATCACCCACTCGGGCCAGTTTATCAGTTTAATGATGCATCTCATCTGGCGCTTGCATTAAATATCAAACAAACTTTAGATGGTGGAATCACCTGGAAAGATTTAAACACTCCCCAATATCCTTCAACACTTTATGTTACAGATGAAAATGAAATAATTCTTCAAGGTCAGGAAGGAGGTTTTACCTTGTACAAATCATCCGACTCGGGAAAAACGTATAAAAAAGTGTTCAGCCCAAATGTGGCTTTTGGAACAACATCATGGCACTGTTACGATAAATTTAAGAACTACTATTACGTGCTTGCTCCGGGCGGAGGTGTTTGGAAAACCAGGGATTTTGAAAAATTTGAAGAACTGGTCACCTTTAGCCTTCAGCGAAATCTTTTTATCGACCACACGGGAACGATTTATGCTGGTGGATTTAATTATTCGAATGCCACTCCTGACCCGACCTTGGTTTTACCTGGCAAAAATTAGGCGTACCATATAATTTTCACCTGCTTCAAATACTGAAAGGTATAGGATTAAGCAAGTATTTTCCTTAATTTTATTGGACATTTCAAAATCAGTTTGTTACTATGGAAAACAGGGATTTAATTGTTAAGGAAGCATACGCTAAAATGGCACAGTTGTGCAGTCGTTCAGAGCAATGCTCGGCCGATATCAGGAAAAAAATGGTTGCCTACGAAATTATGGATGAACTGGTTGAAGAAATAATTTCAAAACTCAAAGTAGAAAAGTTTTTGGACGATGAAAGATATGTAAAAGCCTATATTTCCGATAAATTCAGGTTAAATAAATGGGGCAGGATTAAACTGCGCTACTACTTAAAAGCCAAAGGATTGCATGACAATGTTATTGAAAAAGGGTTGCATGAAATTAATGAGGATGAATATAAAAAAGCATTGATCGCAACTTTAAAAGAAAAAGCCAAAAAGGTAAAATCGGACAACAAATTTGAAAAAATGGGACAGATCATCCGGTTTGCGCAAAGCCGCGGTTTCGAACCGGAAATCATTCACCGCTATCTTCCGGAGGTGGTAAAATGAGCTTTTTTTCAGTTTAATTTTCAAGTGCATTGAGAATGGTTGATTTTTTGAAAAAAGTCCCAAAGCAAACATTACACAAATCTTCTTACCTTTACACACCAAAATTAAATTCAAAATAAATGATTTTTAAAGACCAGATAAACGATCTTCTGGAGCGCCGGGATGCGCTGAGGAGACATCTTTGACTACGATTCAAAATTAATTCAACTTCAGGAAGAAGAGCTTAAAACACAGGATCCCGATTTCTGGAATAATCCAAAAGAAGCCGAGGAACAAATGAAAAAAGTTCGCGCCATTAAGGTGTGGACTGATGGGTTTAATGCAATCAATCAACAGGTTGAAGATTTTTTGGTGCTTTACGAATTTTTCGAGGCAAAAGAAGCCACCGAAGCGGAAGTTGATAAAGCTTATGCGGAAACCATTGAAGCAGTTGAAAAACTTGAAGCTAAAAATATGTTGCGCAGCGAAGAGGATCGGCTTGGCGCAGTATTAAAAATCAATGCAGGCGCCGGTGGAACCGAAAGCAACGACTGGGCTGAAATGCTTTTCAGGATGTATTCGCGTTACGCCGAAAAAAATGGGTACAAGCTGAAAATTGCCGATATGCAGAATGGCGACGAAGCCGGTATAAAAAGCTGCACACTCGAAATTGAAGGCGAATTTGCGTACGGATATCTGAAAAGCGAAAACGGGGTTCACCGGTTGGTGAGGCTTTCGCCATTTAATGCACAAAACAAACGGATGACCTCATTTACATCAGTTTATGTTGCGCCATTAGTTGACGACACCATCGAAATTGAACTGAACATGGCCGACATTACCTGGGATACTTTTCGCAGTGGCGGCGCCGGTGGGCAGAATGTAAACAAGGTTGAAACGGGTGTGCGACTGAAACATGCTCCGTCGGGAATAATTATCGAAAACACCGAAAGCCGCTCGCAGTTGGGAAACAAGGAAAACGCAATCCGCCTTTTAAAATCGCAGCTCTATGAAATTGAGTTACGTAAACGCCACGAAAGAACCACCGAAATCGAATCGAAGAAAAAGAAAATAGAATGGGGCTCACAAATCCGTTCGTATGTGTTGCAGCCCTATAAAATGGTGAAAGATTTACGAACCGGTTACGAAACCGGTAATGTAAATGCCGTTCTCGATGGTGAACTGGATGGCTTTATAAAGGCCT
>DATITY010000296.1:0-10935 GCA_035467235.1 Draconibacterium sp.
CGCTTTGGCGCCCGAATTTCTCACGCAGAATCGTTCACCTGCAACACCTCTGATATACGCCTCACCACTGGTAGCCCCATAAAACGAAGTGTTTCCGATGATGATATTTTCCTCGGGCCTGAAAGTTGATTCCGGTGGCGGAACGACAATAATTTTACCACCCGACAATCCTTTGCCGATATAATCATTAGAGTCGCCAACCAAACGGAAAGTAACCCCTTTTACTAAAAATGCCCCAAAACTTTGTCCGGCAGTTCCGTTGAACATACAATTAATTGTATCCTTCGCAAGTCCGGCTTCGCCATATTTTTTTGAAATTTCTCCGGAAAGCATTGCACCAACAGTCCGGTCAACATTCACGATTTTACGCGAAATCCAAACCTTTTCACCGGCCTGAATTGCTTTTTTCGACTCTTTAATTAAATCGAAATCGATGTGACCTTTGCTAAGCTGTTCATTCTGATGCGTATTGTGAATGTCGTTTTGCTCTGCCTCTTTCGGAACATAAAGCAATCGGGAGAAATCAACATTTTTCATTTTCCAGTTGACAACTTCCTGATTAACTTCCAGCAAATCTGTACGGCCAACAATATCATCGAATTTGGAGAATCCCATTTCAGCAAGGTATTCCCTGACTTCCTGTGCCAGAAACCGGAAGAAATTGATTGTATATTCAGATTTGCCAATGAAACGCTTGCGCAACTCTTTATCCTGGGTTGCAATACCGGCGGGACATGTATTCATGTGGCATTTGCGCATCATGATACAACCAAGCACAATTAATGCTGAAGTTGAAAATCCAAACTCCTCGCCACCTAAACAACCCATCGTAATTACGTCGCGACCGGTTTTTAGCTGACCATCAACCTGAAGTTTTACCCTGCCACGCAGGTTATTTAACACCAGTGTTTGTTGTGCTTCGGCAATTCCAAGTTCAACCGGCAATCCGGCGTGTTTGATAGAACTTGCAGGACTTGCACCCGTTCCGCCATCGCCACCGGCAATGATAATAACATCGGAAAAGGCTTTTGCAACACCCGCTGCGATTGTTCCAACTCCATCTTCAGAAACCAGTTTCACTGAAACTGCTGCACGCGGATTGGTTATTTTTAAGTCGTAAATTAATTGGGCCAAATCTTCGATTGAATAAATATCATGATGCGGCGGCGGAGAAATCAAAGTAATTCCGGGAGTTGAGTGTCTTAGCTTTGCAATGATATTATTAATCTTGTATCCCGGAAGCTGTCCGCCTTCGCCTGGTTTTGCGCCCTGGGCTATTTTAATCTGTAATTCGTCAGCGTTAACCAGGTAGTTGTTGGTAACTCCGAACCGTCCTGATGCAACCTGCTTGATTTTACTGTTTCTGATAGTTCCGAATCGTTCAGCATCTTCGCCACCTTCGCCTGTATTACTGCGGCCTCCAATTGAATTCATGGTTATTGCCAGCGCTTCGTGAGCTTCTTTACTAATTGAACCATAAGACATTGCCCCGGTAACAAACCGTTTCATAATGGCTTCGACAGATTCTACCTGCTCTATTGGAATTGGATTATTTCCTTTGAAATTAAAGCAGCCACGTATGAACGCTGGTTTTCTGTTTTGCTCATCAACAAGAGCGCTGTATTCCTTAAATTTTGAATAATCGTTTGTACGGGTAGCCCACTGCAGAAGCCCTATATTTTCAGGATTCCATGCATGATGTTCACCGTATTTCCGCCAGGCATAAACACCGGCGTTTTCAAATCCAAATGGTTCGGGAGCACTTTCCTTTTTATAAGCTTCTTCATGAAACAAGAGTGCTTCTTTGGTGATTTCTTCCAAACCAACACCCCCAATTTTCGAAACAGTTCCGGTAAAATACTTGTCTATCAATTGTTGGCTGATTCCGATTGCCTCGAATATTTGTGCCCCATGGTAACTTCGTAATGTTGAAATACCCATTTTTGAAAGTACTTTCAACAATCCTTTCTCAATAGATTTAATATAGTTTTTCCGGGCTTCGTTGTATTCCTTTTCAATTTTACCTTCAGCAACAAGATGATCGATTGCTGCAAATGCGAGGTAAGGATTTATTACACTGGCTCCGTAACCCAATAATAGCGCAAAGTGATTGATTTCGCGGGCTTCACCGGTTTCAACAATAATACCCACCTGCATCCGCTTCTGGATTTTAATGAGATGGTGATGAACCGCTGCTACTGCCAGCAATGAAGGAATTGGCGCCATTTCTTCAGATATATTCCGGTCGGAAAGAATGATGTAATTCTTTTTATCATCAACGGCTTTTTCAGCATCGGCCAGCATTTTCTCAATGGCATTTTCGAGGCCTTTTTCCCCTTCCTTCACCGGGAAAACCATTGGAATTATTTTGTGTGTGAAAATATCATCTTTCAAATCTTTTATTTTACCGAGGTCGGTATTGGTTAATATCGGGACATCGAATTTTACCAGCCGGCAGTGTTCGTAAGTTTCTTTTAAAAGATTTGAATTGAGTGAACCAATATAATTAGTCAATGCCATAACCAGTCCTTCCCGAATTGAATCGATAGGTGGATTGGTTACCTGTGCAAACATTTGCTTAAAGTAATCGAACAATCGCTTTGGTTTATCGGAAAATACGGCCAGAGGTGCATCGTTTCCCATCGAACTAGTGGGTTCGGCACTTGTATCAGCCATTGGTTGAATGATTTCGTACATATCTTCTTTTGAGTAGCCGAAAACTTTAGCGTAAGTATCAAAATTTCCGATTTTAGACGAAACCCTGGTTTTTACTTTTATATCGTCCATTAATAAACGATTTTCCTTTAACCACATTTCGTAAGGGTTGCGGCGGCTGAGCTGATCTTTAACCTCTTCATCAGGAATAATAATTCCAAGTTGAGTGTCAACAAGTAAAATTTTTCCAGGACGCAATCGACCCTTCATTTTTATTTCTTCAGGATCGAAAGTTTGAACTCCAACTTCGGAACCCATCACGATTAAATCGTTTTTTGTGATTACATATCTTGATGGCCGCAACCCGTTTCTATCGAGTGTTCCGCCAATATATCTTCCATCGGAGAAAACCATGGAAGCCGGGCCATCCCAAGGTTCCATTATGGTTGAATGATATTCATAAAAAGCTTTTAAACTTTCGGGTATTGGATTTTTTTGATTGAACGATTCCGGAATCAGCATACACAACGCGTGAGGAATTGATCTTCCGGTCATGTGAAGGAATTCAAGTACGTTATCAAATGATGCAGAATCAGATTTGCCGGGTTCGATAATAGGCAGAAGTTTTTTAAGATCTTCTCCAAAAATTTCCGACTTCATCAATCCTTCACGGGCTTGCATCCACAAACGGTTACCACGGATAGTATTGATTTCTCCATTGTGCGCAATAATCCGGAAAGGCTGTGCTAAATTCCATGTAGGAAAAGTGTTTGTGCTAAAACGCGAATGGACCAGAGCAATCGCGCTTTTGAATTTTTCGTTTTTAAAATCGAGGTAATAATCGCGCAACTGCGAGGGAGTAAACATCCCCTTGTAAACAATTACTTTGGCTGATAAACTTGGTTGATAGAATGCATCCCTGTATTTTAGTTCAGAATCGCGAATTTCTTTTTCAGCTAGTTTGCGAACCATATAGAGTTTCCGTTCCAGCGCATCTTTTTCGAGATTTGCACGGATAAAAATCTGTTTTACAGATGGTTCAGTTGTTTTTGCTATCTCACCCGGAACAGAGCTGTCAACAGGAACATCGCGGTAACCGATTAATGTTAATCCTTCTTCCCTTATGTGTTTATTTAAAATTTCGATACACGCAGCAGCTTCATTTTCATCTTTCGGAAGAAAAATAATCCCTGTTCCATAGGTGCCTTTTTCACCTACATCCACTTTAAGAACATCACTAATAAACTCATGTGGAATCTGCATCAGCAAACCGGCTCCATCGCCCGTGGTTTTGTCAGCGCCGGTTGCACCGCGGTGATCCATATTTAATAGTACATCAAGACCTCTGAGAACTATATCGTGTGAAGGCTTACCCTTAATATGTGCAACAAATCCGATCCCACAATTATCATGTTCATTCTCCGGGTTATATAGACCCTGCGCTTCAGGCAATTTTATCTGTATCATTTTTATCTGTTTTAACCATTTTGCATAAAATTACAGCCAACTTGTTGCTATTGAACCAGTCGCTGTAAAATTGAAAGCAAAAATCGAATTTCCCTTACAAAGTGATATCAAAAATAGTCAAAAACACTAATTTTAACAATTTACGAATTGAAAACTTGTGCTTAATAACATACACTTAACCTTTAAGTTGAATGGATTTGTCAGCTAAATCTGATGTAAAAATGTAATTAAAATGACATTTGTCCACATCAACAATGTCAAATTTCTATTTCAGCAATTGGTTAATTGCTTTGTTAATTTCATCAAAATGAAAACTTTTTACCTTTTCATTTTTGAATTCCGCAATTTTTTCGAGACACAAATTTCCAATACTCCCTTCATGAGAATGGTTCACTTCTCTTTCGGGTTGAAATTTACCTTTTTCGATTTGTTCCCCAATAATTTTGTAAGCTTCCCGAAATGGAATTCCCTGTAAAACCAGCTTATTCACTTCTTCAACACTAAAAAGGTAATCGTATTTTATATCTTCCAGAATATTATATTTTACTGTCATATTTTCAATTGCCAGCGAAGCAATGTTTAAACAATCGTTTAGTTCTTTAAATGAAGGTAAAAACAGTTCTTTCACTATCTGCAAATCACGAAAATAGCCGCTGGGAAGATTGTTAATCATTAACGAAATCTGATTGGGAACACCCTGTAATTTATTGCATTTTGCGCGGATCAATTCAAATACATCGGGATTTTTTTTGTGAGGCATGATACTCGAACCTGTTGTAAATTCGGGAGGTAAACTCACAAAATTGAAATTCTGGCTCATAAACAGGCAAACATCGAAGGCAAGTTTTGACAAGGTTGATGCAAGATTAGCCAGAGCAAAAGAAACTATTTTCTCTACTTTTCCACGCCCCATTTGAGCGTAAACCACGTTGTAATTCATTTTGGAAAAACCAAGCAAATCGGTGGTCAACTGGCGATTTAGAGGAAAAGATGACCCGTAACCGGCAGCCGAACCGAGTGGATTTTGATTGGTGATTTTATATGCCGCAAGCAGCAACTCCAAATCGTCGGTTAAGCTTTCAGCATATGCACTGAACCACAAACCAAATGACGATGGCATGGCAATTTGCAGGTGAGTGTAACCGGGCATTAAAACGTGCTTGGTTTCTTCGGCACGCCGCAGTAAAATATCAATGAAGGAAGATGTACTTTCAACAATTTCCTTTATTGCATCGCGGGTAAAAAGTTTCAAATCGAGCAAAACCTGGTCGTTACGCGAACGTCCGCTGTGAATTTTCCTGCCCAAATCGCCCAATTCCTTTGTCAGCATAAACTCAACCTGTGAATGAACATCTTCAACACCTTCTTCAATTACAAATTTCTTATCTAAAGCAAGTTGATACAACCTTTTTAACTCCTGAAGTAAAACCGGAAGTTCATTTTTTTCAATCAAGCCAACCGATTCAAGCATGGTGATGTGCGCCATCGATCCTAAAATATCAAATGGTGCGAGATAAAGATCGAGTTCCCTGTCTTTCCCAACGGTAAATTCCTCGATTGCTTTGTTTACAGGAATTCCCTTTTCCCAGAGTTTCATTTTTTTCTGATTTGAATTTTGGCAAATATATCGAATTCAACTTGAAACGCAGTGTCCTTAGTGAATTTCAAATTCTGTAAAATAATTGCGACTTTTATCGCAATTTTGCAAAAGATTAAATTTATACCTATTATAATTCAAATCCATGTTTAACGACAAAGCACTTCGTTTAATCCTTTTTTTTGTTGCTGCCATTGGAATCTGGAGCTATTTTGCCGGATTACCGATTGATGTAACCCGCGATGCCGGGAAATATGCCACAATTTCCAAGGAGGTATTTCAAAATGGAAACTTCATAAACTTAACCATCCACGGCGATGCATACGACCAAAAACCGCCAATGATGTTTTGGCTGGGAGCGCTGGGCTTTTCAATTGGCGGCATTTCTAATTTCTGGTTTAAATTTCCAATGCTTTTGCTTGTTTTTGCAGGATTTTACTGGGCTTTTCAACTGGGTAAAGGTTTATACAATAAAAGAGTTGGTTACCTTACTGCTATTTTTCTGGCGTTTTCCATCATCTATTCACTGTACAGCATGGATATACATGCCGACACTCCTTTGCAAGCGTTTGTTACGCTGGCTTTGTGGCAGCTTTTCGAATTTATAAAAACCAGAAAAAACAAACACTGGATTCTGGGATTTACAGCCATTGGCCTGGCGATGTTAAGCAAGGGCCCGATTGGCGCGGCAATTCCGGCATTTGCAGTTATAGGCCATATTTTGTTGAAAAAAGACTACCGGTTTTTGTTTGATTACCGCTGGTTCCTGGGAATTATCCTGGCTTTTGCCGTTGCCAGCCCGGCATTGATTGGATTAATGAATCAATTCGGATGGGCAGGAATCAGGTTTTTCTTTTGGGAAAACAATGTTGGCCGGATTACAGGCTCGTACGTTAAAGCAGTAAACGATCCCATATTTTATTTTCACACCTTGCTTTACGTTTTCCTACCCTGGGTTCTGCTGTTTTTTATCGCTGCTTTCTCCGAATTCAGGATGCTGACAAAAAACAGTTTTCGTTCAGGTGAATACTTTACGTTTACCGGAATCTGGATTTTTTTCATCATAATCAGTGCTTCAAAAAACCAGGTACCCAATTATATTTTTTCAATTATGCCACTGATTGCGGTATTGACTGCCAAATGGATTGATATTGCCATTGAAAACAGAAACAAGTTGCTTTCTGTTTTTAATTCAACTCAAACTTTTATCTCTATTTTGCTTTGGCTAATGATTTTTTCTTTGGTATTTTATCTTTTCCCTTTACCAAAAACTTATTTCTGGATAATTGCAATTGCAGGAATAGGAAGCAGTTTGTGGATAATTTTTAAAATTAAAGACTCCCTTGTGCGGCTTATTTCTCCCACACTAATTGCTTTTGCCTGTTTAATGCTTTTATTAAACACACACGTTTTCCCATATATTTTTAGTTTCCAGGCCCCACCAAAAGCAGCGCGTTACTTTACTGAAAACGCTGCTAAAACTGACAGGTTGTATAATTACAAATATGGTCAGTACGAACTTTTCTTTTACAGCGAACCACAAGCCACTCAATTAAAATCTGAAATTGAAATGAAAAAAGCAGCAGAAACAAAAGGAAGCTGGATTTTTACTGATCATGAGGGTATTAAAGATTTTAAAGCACTTCAACTGAAAACTGATACCATAATTGAGTACAGACACCTTTATCTTAATCGGGGTGGACGATTTATTAATCCAAAAAAACGTGACAAAGTTCTTCAACCTATGTATTTGATAAAACTTCCAAATTAAAGCAATATGAAGTTATTTCCTAATCTTGAAAAAAAACACTGGTTTCTGCTTGCAGGGTGGATACTGATAAATATCCTGCAATCAGTATATACCAACCTGCACTCTGACGAAGCATATTACTGGATGTATTCGAAACACCTGGACTGGGGTTTTTTCGATCATCCGCCGATGGCTGCATTTCTGATTTTTTTAGGCGATTCGATAATGCACAATGAACTGGGAGTAAGACTGTTTGTAATTTTACTTTCAACATTAACGATGGCAATGATTATGAATGAGCTAAATGAAAAAAAGGATCTCTTTTTCCTCAGCTTATTCATCCTGTCGTTTCCTTTGGTGCATACACATATTGGCGGTTTCATGGCGCTCCCCGACATGCCACTTGTGTTTTTCACTTTGCTGTTTTATCTCGGATATAAAAAATTTGTTACCCACCCAAATCTAAAAATGGCGCTACTGATGGCAATTGTGGCTGCAGCAATGATTTACAGCAAGTATCATGCTTTTGTTGCTTTGGGTTTAATTGTTTTGTCGAACATAAAATTACTAAAGAACAAATATTTTTGGGTAACAGTAATTGGTGCCTTCATTTTACTTGTGCCACATATTTTATGGCAAATCGACAATCAATTTCCAACTTTCAAATATCATTTAATCGGTCGAACAAAACCTGTGCGGTTCTGGACAGTACATAACAACCTTACCAGCCAGTTACTGGTTGCAGGACCGCTTTCGGGTTTGATTGTTTTTTACAGTTTGTTAAAATTCAAAATCAATAATGACTTATTTAAAAGAGCAATCATTTTTAGTGTGGTTGGTTTTTACGTCTTCTTCTTTATCATGAGTTTTAAAAACAGGATTGAGGCGCACTACACAACTGCCATTACACCATTGCTGATGATTGCAACTTACCCTATTATTTCGGGAAACCCGGCAATGAAAAAGTGGTTTAAGAGACTGGCCTTTCCAATTGTGGTGCTTTTTTTCATTGTAAGATTTTATCTCGCTGCCGATTTTATCCCCAACATTGGCCAGGTTAAAATCTCTTTTTATAATCATAAATCTGCAGCAGAAGAGATAAAAAAGATGGCTGCTGGTAAAAAAGTAGCATCCTTCAATAATTTCGCTTTTCCTGGAATCCATCAGTTTTACACCGGAGATCCGGTTATTCACATGGCAACACCAGGTTATCGCTATTGCCAGTACGATCTTTGGGATGAAGAAACTGCGGGAGAAGGCGAACCACTTTTAGTTTACATCCCCGACCGAATGGATACCACCAATAATATCACAGTAGCAAATGGCAGAAAAGCGAAAATAATCGTTATTCCTGAGTTTCAATCGTTAAAACATCTTTCTGTTGAACATTCAAATGAAACTTTGACCAGTGACAGTTTAACGCTTGAAATTACATTAATCAATGAATCAGGACATAACATTAAATTTAATCATCCGTCGATGCCGCTAATTGGTTTTACACAACCCAAAAAAAATGAAATATCTGCAACTTCGATCTTTCAAATTACAGGCAAGGAATTTCTGGCTCCCAATGAACAGATTTCTTTCAGATACAGAATTCCTTTAAAATTGGTTGATGTTAAGCAATCAATTATAGTATTTACCCAAACGGTTGAAAGGAACAGAGGACAAATGTTTGCGGTTAACATGGCTGATTTCAAATCAAACTGACAGTTACAAATCGTTATTTCAAGAGAAAATCTTCGTGTAAAACCTGAAGATAGGATTTGGCAAAATTAAGATCGGGTTGAGCGTTATTTTTGGTAACAAAACTTTTTAAAATTCCTGTGCCCTGGTCATAATAAAACTCCCCTTCATTGGTTACATATCCCCAACCGGTGCTGCACATGTAAAAAGCATATGAAGGAGTTGATAAAATATCATGACCAAACAATGCCGAATCAGGTTCCCAGCCAAACTGTTTTACAAGCGTTGGAATTAAATCGGGCTGTCCGCCAATTTTGTTAATTGTTGCCGGTTTTTTCACAACGCCTCCTGTCCATATTAATGGAATTCGATAGGTTGCCGGTTCAATAATTTCAGTAGGGCCGGGATACAACGCACCATGGTCGGCAGTGATAATCACAAGCGAATTATCCCAGTATTTTGTTTTTTTGAATGCCCTTATAAAATCTCCGAGACAACTGTCAGTATATGCCAGTGAGTTCAAATATTTTTCTTCATTGCTTTGGCCTTTAATCTTTTGTGTTGGAACATCGTAAGGAGGGTGACTGCTTAAGGTGTAAGCAACCGTAAAAAACGGCTGTGGTTTGTTGATTTCGTTTAAAACCAGTTCAAAAAGATAACCATCAGGAGCTCCCCAATTGCTCATGTGTTTAACATTATTAGGAAAATCTTCCTGGCTGACAACGTCTTTGTATTCACCCTGAAGAACAAATGATTTCAGGTTGTAGAAGTTAATATCGCCTCCATAATAAAAGGATGACCAATAGCCATGCCGGTTAAAATAATCAGACATCATTGTTAGTTTATGCGTTTTATCGGGAAAATTGATTATTGACTGGGATAGCAAAGACGGATATGATCCAAGAATTGCCGCTATTCCCCTGTCTGACCTGTTCCCGCTTGCATAAAATGAAGGGAAAAGTATTGCATCTGCACTTAAAGAATCGATGTTCGGACAAACTCCATACTGTCCGCCAAACGATGAGATGACCTTGTTGGAAAAACTCTCGAGAATGATTAAAACAACATTTGGCAAATTGGCTGTGTCGATTTCAACAATCAGTGAATCAGTATTTATCCGCTGCTTTTCGGCCAAATAAAAATTTTTAAACGCTTCTTCGTTGCTAAAATAATTACATGGATTAGCTGATTTCTTTCTTTGTTCAACAGTTTTAAAGAAATTCCACAAAAAATTATACGATGCCTGGTTAACATACAATTTTGAACTAAAAGAAACAGTACTTAAATTGATTGGCGATGTACCAAGTCCCCCTCTGATCGGTATGAACAATAGTCCTGTCAGTAAAATCATTACAGGGGAAAAATACCATTTCTGACGGGCTGCATTTAGAATATCCTTACTTAAAAAACGGTTAAAAAACCATATAAACAAAACACAATAAAATAAAACTACAGCCAGGGCAGCAAGAACATCTTTCCACAAAACATTTGCAATAACCCCTTCAGGATCCTTCATATAATCAAATGTTATCACTCCGAGCCGTGTTCCCCAGTGAGGATACAATCCTAAGTCCATAACATTTAACAACGTAATTATCGTTAAAAGCAGAAAAGTGTAAATTTTAAAAAAAGCACCTAAAACTTTAGGGGAGTATAAAAATGAAAATGCAAGCAAAATCCCCGGAATTACCATTAAATAACTTACCATCGAAAGATCCATTTTCATTCCGTGAAAGAAGATTCCCCGGATTTCTGCAAATGTCAATGACGCTGACAAACT